>JAUIGQ010000032.1 GCA_030429925.1 Bacteroidia bacterium
GTTCCCGCTTGATACATATCGCCTAGCGGGGCCACTTCATGCATAATGGCAGCACGTGCTCCATAAGCACCAACCGGCATTCCACCACCGATCACCTTTCCCAGGCAGGTGATATCTGCTTGAATTCCAAATCGATCTTGAGCTCCTCCGAACTTCTTTCTAAAACCGGTCATCACCTCATCGATCACCAAAAGAATTCCGTGCTCATCGCACAATTTTCTCAAACCTTGCATGAAGCGCATCGCCTGCACTATCACTCCCATATTTCCGGCAACCGGCTCTATAAATATTCCCGCAATCTCACTCGGATTTTCATCGATCAACCTCTCAACACTCTCTAGATCGTTGTATTGGGCAATCAAAGTATTGTTCACTGCTTCTTCAGGAACTCCTTTACTTGAAGGCATGTTCAAGGTGGCCAAACCGGAACCTGCAGCAACCAAAAGGGCGTCTGAGTGTCCGTGATAACAACCGGCAAACTTGATGATCTTCTTTCTTCCAGTGACTGCTCTTGCCAACCGAATGGCTGAAAGAGTAGCCTCTGTTCCTGAATTCACAAAGCGGATCTTCTCTATCTGAGGAAAGGCCTCTTTTACCATTTCCGCCATTTCCACCTCTGTTTCTGTGGATGCTCCGTAAGTGTAACTTTTGGCTATCGCTTTTTGAACGGCTTCGTTCACTTTTGGATGTGCATGACCCAAGATCATAGGACCGTATGACCCTACAAGATCAATGTATTCATTTCCATCTGCATCGTAGATATGAATCCCTTCTCCCCTCTCGATAAATAGTGGATTTCCACCCACTGAATTGAAGGCACGAACGGGAGAATTTACTCCACCCACCAGCGACTTCTTGGCTCTTTCAAATAGCTCTTGAGAACGTTCTAATTTCATCCCGCGAAAATACTGAAGGAAGTGCACTAAAGTGAACTAAAATGCGCTAAAGTGCCTAAAGTTTATTTCCCGCAGATCGCGCAGATTAACGCAGAATTGAGTCTAGTTTCCAGTATCTAGCTTCTAGCTTCCGCTTTTGCGAAGCAAAAGCTTAGCCGCCTCCTTCGCGTGATAGGTCAAGATCAAGTCAGCACCGGCTCTTTTCATAGAGGTAAGTTGTTCCATCATCATCTTCTCCCCATCAATCCAGCCTTTTGCTGCTGCAGCTTTAAGCATGGCATATTCACCACTCACATTATAGGTAGCCAAGGGGAGAGAATATCTCTCTTTAAGGTCTCGGATGATGTCTAAATAAGACAAGGCAGGCTTTACCATCAAAATATCGGCACCTTCTTCCACATCCAGATCAGCTTCTCTCAATGCTTCCATTCTGTTGGCCGGATCCATCTGGTAAGTGTGTCTGTCGCCAAATGCAGGAGCAGAATCAGCTGCATCTCTAAACGGCCCATAAAAGGAAGAAGCGTATTTCACTGCATAAGACATGATGGGTAGTGTTGAATGTCCGTTCAAGTCCAAGGCATCTCTCATGCTGGCGATCATTCCATCCATCATTCCTGAAGGAGCCAACATATCTGCGCCGGCATTCGCTAAGGAAATGGATTGCTTTTCAAGGTTGGTCAAGGTGAGGTCATTGTCCACATCTCCATTAACCATTACTCCGCAATGACCATGATCAGTGTACTCACAAAAACAAACATCGGCGATCAGGTAAAGGGATGGTTGCGCTTGCTTTATATGCTTGATCCCTTGCTGCACAATACCTTCATCTTGCCATGAAGAACTGCCCTCTGCATCTTTCTGTTTTGGAATTCCAAAGAGCATTAATGAGGGTATTCCCAATTCTGCTACCTCCTGCAATTCTTCATCAATTCGATCCAGAGAATAACGGTAGATACCGGGCATGGAAGAAATTTCTTTCTTGATGTTCTCCCCTTCCTCTATGAAGATCGGATAAATGAAATCAGCCGAATCTAGCTGAGTTTCTCTCACCATATCTCGAATAGCAATATTCTTTCTCAATCTTCTGGGTCTGATCATACTGATGTTTTTATCATTTCTTTTTCCCTGCTGATCATTGCCTCTATCATTCCTTCTATTGTATAAGGATTGGCAATGATGTCTATTTGAATACCCAACTCATCGGCAACCTTTGCAGTTGAAGGACCGATGCTGACCACTTGAGCATTTTTGAAAACGGCTTTGGGATTTCCGAAGTTATTGAAGAATCCTTTAACAGTAGATCCTGAAGTAAAGGTGATGTAGTCGATATCGATGCTCCTCAATGCTTCTTTCTCTTCTTCCTCCAATATGATCTCTTTATTCTCATAAAAAGTGATCAGTTCAGGTCTTGCCCCTCTCTTTTCAAAAACCTCAACATAATTTCCGGAAGTAAGCTCTGATGCAGGGATCAATACTTTTCTTCCTTCAACATCATAAATATTCTCTGCTAAGACCTCAGCTGTATATTCAATAGGAACAAAGTTGGTGCGATAGCCTAGCTGCTCCAGGGTCATTTTTGTTTTTTCACCTACGGTGGCGAACTTCAGATCCGGATAGAAGTACATTTTCAGTTTCAAATCTTCTACTCTTTGGAAGAAGAATCGGACTGCAGCCGGACTGTTAAAGATCACCCAATCATATTCTTCCAATTGATCAAAAGCTTTGTTCAACAGACTCTGATCTTCCTTCAGTTCTAATCGGATCATGGGTGAAGAGATTACTTCAGCACCTTTAAAATCCAATTTTCTCTTAAATTCTTCTGACCCTTCAACCGGTCGGGTCAGCAGGACCTTCTTCCCTTTTAAGCCTTCATTAGCCATCCTCAAATCCCACTTTTTGTCGCATTAACTGCATAAGATCCCTTGCCAGTTGATCAGCCAATTGAACCCCAAGTTTTTTATGTCCTTCTATTTTATCTCTTAAGACAACTTTTCCATCAGCAGAAGCATACAACCCCTCTATCTTTATGGAATCTCCTTTCACTTGAGCATATGCGGCAATGGGATAGTTACATCCACCGCCAAGCGCTAATAAGAAAGTTCTTTCTGCCTCAGTGGCCAGTTCAATATTTTCATCGTTGACCTTCCTAACCAGTTCCAGGCAATCCTTATCGCTTTTTCTCACCTCTATAGCCAGAGCACCCTGACAAACAGCCGGAAGCATTTCTTTTTCGGAGAAGATCTCTGTTACTTCCCCCATCATTCCCAGCCTTTTCAATCCGGCAGCTGCCAAAACGATGGCATCGTATTTTCCCTCTCGCATTTGTTGTATGCGACTATCTACATTCCCCTGAATAAACTTTACTTCAAGATCAGGTCTAAGCTCTTTCAATTGAATCTCCCTTCTTAAACTTCCCGTTCCCACTATTGAGCCTTTGGGTAGATCTTTCAGCTTAACCCCTTTATTCGAAATAAGGACATCTCTTACATCCTCCCTTTCAGACACTGCAGCAATGGTAAGATCGTTCACCTCTTCGATCGGCAGGTCCTTGAAAGAATGGACAGCAATATCCACTTCACGGTTTAATAAAGCTCTTTGAATGGCGGTGGTGAAGGCACCCATTGTATCGATGTTTCCATCGTCTCCTGAGGTGCGGATCACTTTGGTAATGTACTCATTCTGTGGCTCAGCTTCTCTTAGCTTCTCGATCATCCAATGAGATTGGGTAAGGGCCAACTTACTTCCTCTGGTTCCGATGACCACCCTTTTCTTGGGTACGAATATTTCTACATTGTCCAAATTGAAAACCTTTTTTACTGTATTGATCGGATTGTCCTGATGATGAAGATTCTGAGCAAAGTTATTGACTTCTTCCAGAGGTTTTTTGGAAACCTTTCGGATCAAACGATGGGCAAACTTCTCGATTAATTTTTGCTGCTCCTCGCTTACTTCTCCCATTTTGGGCATTAACCATTTCAGCTCCTCTTCCTTGGTATCTAGCAATCCTTTCCAATAGGCTTCAATGACCGGAGATGCCTTCCTTTGATACAACCATTCTGAAAATTTATCCTCTTCTTCTCCAATGATCTTCTTTACCTGAGGGATCTCATCATAACGCTTCAATAAGCCCTCATAGGTCATTCGCTTGATATCATCCAAGTCATATAAATGAACATTATCGAAGCTCTTCAGAGCCGGGTTGAAATTTCTAGGCAAACCGAAATCTATAAGCAACTTAGGCCTGCTGGCATCCATGGCGAACTGTGCGCGAGTGCATTTACTATTTTCCACTTCTTTCTCGCTCAGCAAATTAACTTCCCCTTGTGTTCCTCCAACAATGATATCCGAGTCAGCTAAATGAAAAGGCAATTTGGAAACATGTACAGCCTCTCCACCCCATTCTTTAGCCATTTGCGTAGCTCTCTTTATGTTATGGCTAGCCACTTTCAACGACCTGATCTTAGAACGATCCAATACCGTATTTACCAGATTGGCCATATTACCTGTACCAATAACAAGGATGGAAGACTCCTCTAAATTGATCTTATGCTTGGCTATTAATTCAAAGCCAACAGTTGCTAAGGAAGCTGAATGCTTTCCAATATTGGTTTCCAGTCTTGCTCTTTTCCCAACATGAACCGCATGTCTTATAAACTCATCTAGAACAGGTCCGATGGTCTTTTCCTTTCTTGCAAGGTCTAAGGCCTCTCTGATCTGCCCTACGATCTGGTGCTCGCCAATGGCTTGGGACTCTATTCCTGCTGCAGTAGAAAACAGATTTTGAATGGCCAATCGACTATCGGGGTAGACGGATAAGTACTGAGAGAACTTTCCATGTCCTTCAAAAAAACTTTCCAGTGCTCTGAAACTGTTTCCAAAAGCATAAATGGAAAGTCGGTTGCAGGTAGATAAGATGAAAACCTCTTTATAATGTTCTTTAAGATCTCTTAGCGCTTGAACAGATTGCTCCTTGTTCATGGCCATCTTTTCCCTAACAGAGATGGGAGCATTTTGATGACTTAATTCTATTCCTACTATCCTATCCATTGAGCGAGTGCAAAATTAACGATAAGTAGAGAGTGAAAGGTGAGCTGAGGAGGATGGATTTAAGTAAATTTAAGGAGGTTGTTTAACAATAATTTAAAAAAGAATTAATCTGCTTAAACACAAATTTAAAATGCAGATTGTTGAAAAAAAAGAGGTTTATGGCGATGTAATTCAAGCATAGTAAGAGACCAAAAATTAAAATGGATTTGTTAATAAAAACGAAGGGAATGAGGTTGAAATGAGTATGTTGGATGTCTACCTTGGTCTCTGTTAAATTACTATTAATGCTCTCTCTTGAGTTCATCGCCAATTAATTAATAATGAAGGAAACAGCCGAAAAAACAGAAAACGAAGTGAGTGTCACCTCAGATGCAATTGCAGAAAAAAATGGCCAAAGCTTGCCTACTTATGAATATGCAGATGTGGTAAAAGCCGCAACTGAATATTTTAAAGGAGACGAGTTGGCTGCCAATGTTTGGGTAAATAAATATGCTTTAAAGGATTCTGCAGGAAACATCTATGAACGCACTCCTGATGATATGCACAAAAGACTGGCATCAGAAATTGCCAGAATTGAAAAGAAGTATCCAAACCCTCTATCAGAAGAAGAGGTTTACGGACTATTGAAAGACTTTAAATACATTGTTCCTCAAGGAGGACCAATGACCGGAATTGGCAACAATTTCCAAATTGCTTCATTGTCTAATTGTTTTGTGATCGGAAATAAGGGTATGGCTGACTCTTATGGCGGTGTTATGAAGATCGATGAGGAGCAGGTTCAATTGATGAAGAGAAGAGGTGGTGTTGGACATGATCTTTCTCATATTCGTCCAAAAGGAAGTCCGGTGATGAACTCGGCACTGACCTCAACAGGTATCGTTCCTTTTATGGAAAGATATTCCAACTCAACCAGGGAGGTTGCTCAAGATGGTAGAAGAGGCGCATTGATGTTGAGCGTTTCTATCAAGCACCCTGATGCAGAAGGATTCATCGATGCAAAAATGGATGGCACTAAAGTAACAGGAGCAAATGTTTCTGTGAAGATCACTGACGATTTCATGAAAGCAGTGGTTAATGACACACCATACACACAACAGTACCCTGTTGAAGGTGGTGAAGCTCAATTCCAAAAGGAGATCAACGCAAAAGGCTTATGGGGCAAGATCGTTCACAATGCTTGGAAATCTGCAGAACCGGGAGTTTTATTCTGGGACACTGTTATTAACGAGTCTATTCCTGATTGTTATGCAGATCTAGGTTTTAAAACTGTTTCTACCAATCCTTGTGGTGAAATACCACTTTGTCCTTACGATAGCTGCCGCTTATTAGCCATCAACCTATATAGCTATGTAGACAATCCATTTACAGAAGAAGCCACTTTCAATATGCAGAAATTCAAGAAGCATGCTGGCTACGCTCAAAGGATCATGGATGACATTGTTGACCTTGAGTTAGAGAAAGTAAATGCCATCATCAAGAAGATCGAAGATGATCCGGAAAATATTGAAGTAAAAAGAACTGAGCTTACTCTTTGGAAGAAGATCAAGCAGAAGTGTATGGAAGGAAGAAGAACCGGAGTTGGTATTACAGCTGAAGGAGATATGTTAGCCGGATTAGGTCATATTTACGGAACTGATGAGGCATTGAATTTCTCAGTAAAGGTTCACAAGACACTGGCATTAGAAGCTTATAGATCTTCAGTAGCTATGGCTAAGGACAGAGGTTCTTTCCCTATCTACGATTCTATTCGCGAAGAAAAGAATCCAATGATCAACCGAATCAAAGAATCAGATCCTGGATTGTATGACGATATGGTGAAGTATGGAAGAAGAAATATTGCACTTCTAACCATCGCTCCAACAGGAACCACTTCTTTGATGACCCAAACTACTTCAGGTATTGAGCCTGTTTTCATGGTCTCTTACAAGAGAAGAAGAAAGGTGAATCCAAATGACAAGAGCGTGAAAGTCGACTTTGTTGACGAAGTAGGAGATGCTTGGGAAGAATACAACGTATTCCACCACAATTTCAAAACCTGGTTGGATATTAAAGGATACGACGTAAATGAAGTAGCTACCTATTCTCAAGAAGAATTGGATAAGATCATTGAGAAATCTCCTTACTACAAAGCAACCGCCAACGATGTGGATTGGGTGAACAAGGTGAAGATGCAAGGAGCTATTCAAAAATGGGTAGACCACTCTATCTCAGTTACAGTGAACGTTCCTGAAGACATTTCAGAAGAAATGATCGGAAAGATCTACGTAACCGGCTGGGAAAGTGGATGTAAAGGAATTACAGTATACAGAGACGGATCCAGATCAGGAGTATTGGTAAGCAATGACGATAAAGGCAAGAAGGAAGAGAAAGTTGTCTTTATGGAAACTCAAGCTCCTAAGCGTCCGAAAGTTTTGGAGGCTGACATTGTAAGATTCAACAACAATTCTGAAAAGTGGATCGCGGTTGTTGGGATCTATGAAGGAAGACCTTATGAGATCTTTACCGGTAGAGCGGAAGATTCATTCTCAATCTTGGGTCATGTTGACAAAGGATGGGTGATCAGAAGCAAGACTGAAGATGGTAGAGCTCGTTACGATTTCCAATACGAAGACAAAGACGGATACAAGACTACTATTGAAGGACTATCAAGAACCTTCAACCAAGAATTCTGGAACTATGCTAAATTGATCTCAGGAGTATTGAGACACGGAATGCCTATTGCCTTTGTGGTGGACATGGTTGCCAATCTGCACTTGAGCGATGTTAGCTTGAATACTTGGAAGAATGGTGTTCAAAGAGCATTGAAAAAATACATCCCCGACGGAACGAAGATCGAAGGACAAGAATGTCCTGAGTGTAGTTCTTCTGAAGGACTGATGTTCAAAGAAGGTTGCTTGACCTGCTCAGACTGCGGGTACAGCAAGTGTGGTTGATCATGCGGCAAGTAAGGCTTGCCAAATTGGTTAGTTAGTTTAATTAGTTTTTTGAGTTTGCGTTACCCCCTGAAGTGGTCATAGATCACTTCAGGGGTTTTCATTTGTGTATTTTTGAAACCTATGAGAAGGATCTCTTCAATCATCATTTTTTTCCTTTTAGTGGTCTTTGCAAGCTCTTGTGCTTCCAACCACAGCACCTATCAAAAGCGCAAGAAAAAGAAATGCGATTGCCCTTCTTGGTCGATGAAGGAAGCACCTAGATTGAATTACAATTCTGATTCAAAAAAGAAAAATGTCTAGATTCCAGACTACAGACTCTAGACTCTTCTATCAAATAACCTTAATTTCGCAATTTAGACCAATTCTAAATAGTGGACAGCTCAGGAATGCTCGATCAATATAAATCAGGAGATAGCTTAGTTTTGGAGGAAGTGTTAGATCCTCAACTTTCTATTCAACTATACTGCATGGGCTTTCTACCGGGTGAAACCATCCGCATAGAGAAGATCGCTCCCTTTGGTGATCCATTCATTATTTCAGTAGAAGATTCTTTTGTGAGCATAAGAAGAGCTGATGCAAAAAAGATCAAGGTAAAACTCCTCTCGATTTGATCGAAAGTAATTTCAAGAATATAAAGAGCCTGAAAGAAGTAGACAGGGTTAGGGTGGTTTTGGTTGGAAATCCAAATTCCGGAAAATCCTCCTTGTTCAATTCACTAACAGGCCTGAACCAAAGGGTTGGAAACTTTCCCGGAGTTACCGTTGAAAAGAGAGCCGGAAGTTTTCGGGTGAACAAGAACTTAAAGGCAGAGGTAATTGACCTGCCGGGCACTTATAGTTTGAGTCCCAGATCTGAAGATGAGCAAGTAACTTTCGACTATCTGAGCGATAAAAGCAGAAATGACTTAGCAGAGATCACGGTGGTCATTGCAGATGCTTCCAACCTGAAGCGAAATATGCTATTGGCTTCCCAGCTCATCGATCTGGAGATCCCTGTGATCTTAGTCTTGAATATGATGGATATCGTGCAGAGAAATAAGCAAAGTATCGATATCAAAGGGATTGAAAAAGAGCTGGGAATTCCTGTTGTTCCAATGACTGCGAGACTTGGAAAGGGTGTTGATGTTTTAAAGGAGAGAATAGGGAATTTCGAATATAACCTACCCAAGAAATTCGTAGAAGACCATGAATCAAAAGACGGACTTGAAAATACCGTTCATAGATTTGAGAAGATCAAAAAGCTGGTAGATAAGAACCTGAGCGGAGAGAAGCAGACCAGAACAGCTAAGGTCACTAGAAGGATCGACAATATATTGATCCATCCGGTTTGGGGATATTTGATCTTCCTCTTTATACTATTCTTAATGTTTCAGGCGATCTTTTCATGGTCTAACCTGCCCATGGATTGGATAGAGAATGGTTTCTTGGTATTCGGTCAATGGTTAGGAGAGGTTCTGCCTCAGGGAGTCTTATCTGATCTCATTGTAGATGGAGTTCTTGCCGGATTAGGTGGGATCATCATCTTTATACCTCAGATCACCCTCCTATTTGCCTTTATCGCCATTTTAGAAGACACCGGGTACTTGGCAAGAGTAAGTTATCTGACCGATGCCTTGCTCAAACGGTTTGGATTGAATGGAAGGTCGATTATTCCTCTCTTGGGTGGAGCAGCTTGCGCTGTGCCAGCTATAATGAGTGCAAGAACCATTAGCAATAAAAAAGAAAGATTACTTACCATATTCGTCACCCCACTCATCTCATGCTCCGCCAGAATTCCGGTATACACTTTATTGATCGCCTTAATTATTCCTGCAGAGAAACAGCTGTGGAGTTTCAATTTACAAGGTATTGTAATGATGGGACTATACCTGCTTGGATTCATAGCCGCCATTGCCACTTCCTTCGCTATGAAGTATTGGGTAAAGTCGGATGAACGATCACATTTCATCATGGAATTGCCAATATACCGCAAACCTCGATGGAAAAATGTAGGATTTACCATCTATAATAAAGTCAAGCTCTTCCTAGTGGAAGCCGGGCGAATCATTATTGCCATTTCTATTGTGCTGTGGGTCTTATCATCCTACGGACCCGGTGATCAAATGGCAGCCATTGACAAGAAATATGAGCAGGTTGAAGATTTTGAAGGAAAGAGCACACAGATCGCAACCGAGAAATTGGAAGTTAGCTATGCAGGTCATTTGGGCAAGGCTATTGAACCGGCCATCAAACCACTGGGTTTCGATTGGAAGATTGGTATTGCCATTGTCACCTCTTTTGCCGCCAGGGAAGTATTTGTAGGAACCATGGCAACACTTTACAGTGTTGGAGATGATGAGAAAACCTTATCCATCAAAGAAAAGATGGAGAAGGCAAGAAATCCAACAACCGGTGAGAAAGTCTATACCAAAGCAACGGGATATTCACTTTTGATCTTCTATGCATTTGCACTGCAGTGCATGGCAACTGTAGCCATCGTAGTAAAGGAAACAGGAGGATGGAAATGGCCCTTGATCCAATTGCTTTACATGGGTTTGCTGGCTTATGTATCCAGTTTTATTGTCTTCCAGTTCTTTAGCTAATGAAAGTATTGGAAGATTATATGCCTTTTGATGCTGTTCCCCTAGCTTCAAAGTGGTGGAAGGATCTTGAATTTCAATTGAGGATCAGCAAAGGAAGAAAAACCAAATTGGGTGATTTTCGTCCTGCCCATAAGGGAAAAGCTTCTCGCATTTCAGTCA
Organism: Bacteroidia bacterium; assembly: GCA_030429925.1. GTDB lineage: Bacteria > Bacteroidota > Bacteroidia > Flavobacteriales_E > Vicingaceae > UBA1494. The sequence continues at coordinate 10,620 of JAUIGQ010000032.1, forward strand.
ACGGCGATCTTGGCCCTAATCACTTTCTTCTTACATATACACATGAAGTAGCCCATGCAATGGTGTGGAAGGAATATGGTAGAAAAGCAGCACCTCATGGAAAAGAGTGGAGAACTACTTACAGTAAGTTATTGGAAGAATTGATAGAACTGGATGTATTTCCCGAAGAGATCAAAGAAGAGATCATCAGACATGCAAGAAGCCCCAAAGCTTCTTCCTGCAGTGACCCTGAATTGTACAAGCTTCTTCATCGATTTGAAAAAGGAGACGATGTGATCTTCTTGGAAGAGTTAGAAGAAGGAAGTGCGTTTTCTATTGGGAAGAACAAAGTCTTTATCAAAGGCAAGAAGAGAAGAACCAGATACGAATGCAAGAACATTCAAAACAATCGGACCTATTATGTTAGTGCGCATGCGGAGGTGAAAGCTATCGCAGAGCCCGAAATCTAGACTCTAGATACTAAACTCCAAATTCTCCTACCCCGACTATCATTTTTCAATTTTATCTTAATGAATCATTATTACTTTTGCTTTCCAATCAAATAGAGGAATATGCAGGAGAATAACTATTGTGTGATCATGGCGGGAGGAATTGGCAGCAGGTTTTGGCCAATGAGTAGAAGTTCGTATCCCAAACAATTCATAGATATATTAGGAACAGGACAGTCACTTCTGCAACAAACCTTTGAAAGGCTTAAAAAATTGTCTGCTGCAGACAGGATCTATATTGTTACCAATGAAGATTATAAGTCTCTGGTAATTGAACAATTAGGTGTGGCAGAAGAACAGGTGCTTTGCGAACCCAGCAGAAGAAACACGGCTCCTTGCATTGCCTATGCCAATTATGTGATCAATAAGAAGGACCCCAATGCCAATATCATTGTGGCACCTGCCGATCATCTTATCTTGAAAGAAGAGCACTTTTTAGAAGTAATGAGAAAGGCATTGGATTATACTTCAAAAAATGATGCACTGCTTACATTGGGAATCAAACCCTCCAGACCTGATACCGGATACGGATACATTCAGTGTGATGACTCTTCTAATGAAGAGATCAAAAAGGTAAAGACCTTTACTGAAAAACCTGATCTTGAATTGGCAAAACAATTTGTAGAGAGCGGAGAATTCAGCTGGAATTCAGGAATGTTCATATGGAGTGCATCAAGCATTCGATCTGCCTTTCAAAAATTACTTCCCGAGATCGATGACCTATTCAAAGAGAAAGAAGATGCCTTTGGAAGTTCAGAAGAACAAGCTGCTATTGAGGACATATATTCCGTCTGCAAAAGTATCAGTATAGACTATGGCATTATGGAAAAAGCATCCAATGTCTATGTGATCTCTGCAGATATTGGATGGTCAGACTTAGGTACTTGGGGATCTATCTACGGGCACCTTAAACATGATAATGAGGGCAATGCAGTAGTTGGGAAGAATGTCATGCTTTACGATTCAAAGAATAATATCGTAAGTGTTCCCAATGAAAAGCTGGTTGTTCTTCAGGGACTAGAAGATTATATAGTTGTTGAATCCAACAACTCTCTTTTGGTCTGCAAAAAAGAGGATGAACAGATGATCAAGCAGTTCGTTACCGACATCAAGCTGAATAAAGGAGAGAAATACGTTTAGGAAATTGTTAAATGAAACTTGAATGTCTTGAATGACAGAATTAATCTGTTTTGATGAATTTTAATGTCTCTGCCTTTCCGCTTTGATCGGTAACTTTCAAAAAATAAACTCCCCTTTCCAAATCAGAAATATCTAGCTCCTGCTTTATATATCCCTCAAAAACTTGCTGACCATTCTGACCAAATATCCTGACTCTTGAATTCGACTCAAATTCTCCGTTAATGAAGAGTTGATTCTTAGCAGGGCTTGGGTATAGTGAAATCCGCCCACCCCTTTCATCATTACCGCTATTAAATGCTGACACAATCAATCCGGCAGAGTATAATTGATGGACTTCTGCAACTGATAGAACTCTGCTGTATATCCTCAAATCGTTAACGGATCCTATAAAGTTTGCCAGGTTCAAATTTGTTCTACCCAAGTATAACTTGTTATTAGCTGTTCCGTTTCCCACAACAAACACCTCTGGCTGACTACCTACAAATTGCCCATCTAAGTAAAGATGTGTATGAGTACTGTCATTCTGAAAAACTACATGATGCCATTTATTATCTACAATAGAACCTGGGCTCTTTAGCGAACCGGCAGAGGTACCATCAAAAAAGCCAGCGACTTTACCTGTTTGTCCTTCTATAAAAATTCCAAATCCCATAAAAGCGCCCTGAATAATACTTTGATTAGGAATAGTGATACTATCCGTAATCACCCATAGAGAAATTGCGCTATTTCTGAAGCTTGTGTTGTTGAATCGAGAGATTGAAGAAACTGAACTTGATCCGTTAAAAGAAATTGCCGAATCCCCAGGCCTAAACAAATCATAGGCAGGTTGACCAGAGGCAATTCCTAGATGGTTGGTATTAGCACTATCTACCAGACTACCTTCAAAATAGAAATGAGCTTCTAAATTATTATTCAAAGTCTGACCAAAACTTAGATCAGAAGTGAGCAATATGAATAGAACTATGGTTAGCTTTAATTTAGTCACAAGGTAAGGATTGTAGCCTCAAAAAAAGACGAGGATCGTATACCTCAAGTTGCACAAAATCAATTGAGAGTAAATCAGTTTCTCAGATTATAGGACACTAACTTTCTTTCATAAAGCGACAGATAAACATCCCCGGTAAGTCCATACGACTCATAAATCAATCCTACATTCTTTGCAAATAATCTATCCCACACCCTTTTAGCCGGCATTCCATTTGGAGGTTGGCAAGGTGAGAACTGAAAAGTGACTTGATAATTTACAACATCAGTATAGGTGCCGCTAGGTACTACAACTGTTTGAAAATGTGGCAACATCTTATATTGGTAATAATAACATTGAACTATAGTATCTTTTCTCACTACAGAATTCATGGCATTGATATCCAGCATGGTTTTTCCATTCTCATTGATAAAGCTGCCTAGAGTATCCTTCATATACCATGAGTCATATCTGCCAGGGTTTGAATAGAGATAGTATTCGAATTTATAAAACTTATAATTGCTTCCATTAAGATTCACATTAGTTACTAGCATTGTATCATAACCCATCAATGTGGTATTCAGACCCATTGAGTCAGACCGGGTAACTTCATAGATCCAATAGCTACTATCATTGTCAGGAAGATAATCTGAAGTCAAGGAGTTGACAAATGAATGATTAGTGCTAGGAGTTATAATGGGATCTTCCTTTTCCTTTGTGCAAGAAGAAATCGTAAAAATGATCAATAAGGAAGTGAGAGCTGACATTACATTTTTCATAGGAATGAGTATTAATTAGTAATTGAAAAAGTAATGGTCCTTATAGGCAATGATTTGGCTATAAAACGGCAGCTTTGCTAAAATAGTATGATATAGCATCTATTACAATCAACCTACAATCTTCAAAATCAATTCATTTGAAGGTTGTAGATTGAAATCTGACATTTGAATCAGTAGTCCGCCACATCAAAGTGCTTATTGCTAAGCACTCCTACTGTAATGTTCTTATCAGCTGCTGTATAGCGCTTGAAATTGGCAATGATCTCATACACATCGTAGTCTACTCGAAAACTATCCCGAATATCAATAGTAACCGTGCTTCCTTCAGGTAGTGTATTCAATTCTTTTAAGATCGCCCCTTTGTTCAAAAAGGTCACCTCTTCGGAAAGTACCATAGTTACATTATGAGCTCCATTCTCTTCTTTGTGGATCTTGTGCAAGAAGTGGGAATTCAAATAATTGTTCCTTATGATGATGGCAAATGCCACTGCCATCCCGGCTCCAATGCCTGTCAGCAGATCAGTAAATACAATCACAACAATGGTCACCACAAAAGGTAGAAATTGTTTGTATCCCAATCCGTACATCTTTTTAAACAAAGAAGGCTTGGCAAGCTTATACCCAACTAACAATAGAATAGCTGCCAAGACTGAAAGAGGAATATAGTTCAGTACATGTGGGATAACAATCACGGAGATCAATAGCAGAAAACCGTGTAATATTCCCGAAAGTTTAGTTTGGCCGCCTGACTGCACATTAGCAGAACTTCTAACGATTACTTGCGTTACCGGCAGCCCTCCGATCAATCCAGAGATCAGGTTACCGCTACCTTGAGCGATCAACTCCCTATTGGTAGGAGTTACTCTTTTCTTTGGATCTAATTTGTCTGTTGCTTCAACACTCAACAAAGTTTCTAAACTGGCAACTACTGCAATAGTAATTGCTGTGACCAAGACATCTGATCGAGTAATTGCTCTAAAATCGGGTAATTCAAATTGATTGATAAATCCTCCTAAGTCCTCAGCGACAGGAACGCTCACTAGATGTTCAGGAGAGAAAGACCATTCCGGAGCTACTTGCAAAGTGATCAATTGATAGACGATCCCAAGAAGAACTACCACAAATGGTCCTTGAATGATCTCAAAGAACTTTCCTTTCTTCTTTAGATAAGACTCCCAAAAGATCAATATAAAAAGAGATGTGAAAGAAATGAATATGGCAGAAGGCTCAACATAGTCCAACATATTGATCAACTCCGTTAGTGTGTTCTCTCCATCAGCCTGTGAAAAGTTCAAATCTCCTTCATAATCCTTGTCATAACCAAAAGCATGAGGGATCTGTTTCAAAGCAATGATGATCCCAATTCCACTTAACATCCCTTTGATAACAGAAGATGGAAAGAAGTATCCAATAATACCTGCCTTAGCAACACCCAAGATGATCTGAATAACTCCTGCGATCACCACAGTCATTAAGAATACATCATAAGAACCGAGGTCGTGAATTGCACTGAGCACGATCACTGCTAATCCGGCAGCAGGACCACTAACTCCAAGAGCAGACCCACTGATACTTCCTACTATTATACCTCCTACAATGCCCGAGATCAATCCGGCAAAGAGAGGCGCTCCACTGGCTAAGGCAATTCCAAGGCATAGAGGGATCGCAACAAAGAATACTACTATACTAGCAGGGATATCCTGCTTCAAATGACTAAAAAGGCTCATTATATGTTGTTTTGCTCAGTGAAATACTCACTGAAGGTTGTGTTGTGTTTGGATATTGAAATGACTGAAAAGAAGAATCAGCATTCAGGTGGAGGCGTGCTCACCTCGTAAAATCCATTGGGAATATGCAAATATATTTCTCTGCTAATAGAAGGTATATTCAGATTGAATGCACTCAAAAGCTGATCAGTTTCTTTATTGTCAGTCTTTTCTTTGATCTCCTTTACTTCTTCATTTCCTGAAGTTTCATTCTCCTCTTCTTGAGGAGAAATACTGAAAGTGATCTCTTGATCGCCAAAAATGTCTGTGAAACAAGAAAGAGATTGAATGACCGACAAACCAATAAAGGTAAATGCGGTCACCATCAGCATAAAATATGTTTTACTCTTGAATCCCATTATTCCCTATCAACAAAGATAAGCAGAAGAGCAGACTATCTGAACAATTGAGATCATTTAGGACTTCCAGCTACATTCAGCTTGATCAAATACAATTTTCCATTCGGGCCGGCCGCAAAGGCACTTCCACTTTGGTCATCAAACTGTAAGGTGTTGATGTTCTCCTCATCGATCTTCCTCCAATGCTTACCTCCATCTCTGCTCATTTCTATTCCATTAATACCGGCGCTTAACCACAGATCGTTTACAGAGCAATGATCAACAACCGATCTATAACCCTTCAGCAGACCTCCTTCCTCCCAACTTCTGCCTCCATCCTCAGAGAAATACGCAAAATGAGAAGAGTCAGCCTTCGTATAATCTCCTCCAACGGCCATTATTAATCGTTCAGATGAAGCTATGGAATAGATACCACTCGTTGCCAAGGAATCTCCTAAACCTACTTTATAAGCATTCCATTGGCCATTTTTATCTTCAATGAAAACCCTGCTATTTTCACCACCCAATCCAATTACAAAATCTCCTGACACATTGAGTGTAATACAACTACCACTAGCTGCAAATCCATGCTCAACCTCAAGTGATATTGGTAGTTTTGAAGAGTCTATACGTTTCCAACTTCTTCCACTATCCTCTGTTCTTAGAATAAAATGATATCCATTTAAACGATCACCCAAGATCAATCCATGCTTTTCGTCTTTGAAATGGATGGAATTGAGAAAGGCGGATGAATCCTTATTCTCATAGACCAGATCCCAGTCTTCTCCTGAATTATTTGTCAGATAAACTCTTGCCGGAAAACCTGCACTACTAACAATGGCGCTATTTGCCGAGAAAGCATGTACATCTCTAAAATCCAGTGAATCATTATCAGGTGGAGAAATGATCTGCCAGTTCATACCACCATCCAAACTGCGAACAATAGCTCCTCCGGACCCACTGATCCAGACGGTATTAGAGTCTAGAACAGAGATACCTCTATAACTTTCATTCAGGAGCTTATTGAATTCTCTTATTTCAATTTCCAGCTCTTCCTGAATGGCATCTTGACCATCAGCTGAATAATGACAAGCGATGAAAATTAAGATTGGAAGAATGAAAAGATATCGCATAAAAAAACTCCGCATTTAGCGGAGTTCAATATACGGTATCAAGATCAATCCTTAAAGGGATCCAATCATTTTAGAAGGATCTACCCACTGATCGAATTCTTCTTCGGTCAGATATCCCAAATTAATTGCTTCCTCCTTGAGAGTGGTCCCGTTTTCATGGGCTGTCTTGGCAATTTTGGATGCTTTATCGTAACCAATATGAGTATTCAAAGCCGTGACGAGCATCAAGGAGTTATTCAAATTCTTCTTGATACTAGCATAATTCGGTTCTATCCCCGCTGCACAATTCACATTGAAGGATTCACATGCATCTCCCAATATTCTCGCCGACTCAAGTACATTTCTCGCCATCATTGGTTTAAAGACATTCAACTCAAAGTGACCGTTCATTCCACCTGCGGTAACGGCAACATCATTTCCGATCACTTGAGCACAAACCATGGTCATGGCTTCTGCCTGAGTTGGATTTACTTTACCGGGCATGATAGATGAACCAGGTTCATTAGCAGGAATATTGATCTCCCCAATGCCACAGCGAGGTCCTGATGCCAACAATCTTATATCATTGGCAATTTTCATCATACTCACTGCCAATTGCTTTAAGGCACCATGTGTTTCTACTAAGGCATCATGAGCAGCCAAGGCTTCAAATTTATTCTCTGCAGTCCTAAAAGGCAATCCTGTGAAATTTGCAATATGCTTTGCTACCAACTCAGAATACCCCTTAGGAGTATTGATACCTGTTCCAACAGCAGTTCCTCCCAATGCGATCTCAGAAAGATGATCCAAAGTGTTCTTTAAGGCTTTCAAACCATGATCTAGCTGTGACACATATCCTGAGAACTCTTGTCCTACTGTCAGAGGAGTAGCATCCATCAAATGAGTTCTACCGATCTTAACTACATCCATAAAACTCTCAGCTTTCACCTTCAACACATCTCTTAGTGCTTGAACTTTGGGAATAGTAGTTTCCACTACCATTTTATAACATGCGATGTGCATACCGGTAGGAAATGTATCATTGGATGATTGAGACTTGTTCACATCATCGTTAGGGTGGATCAACCTCTCCCCTTCTCCTAATTTATTGCCGGCGATGACGTGAGCCCTATTGGCGATCACCTCATTCGTATTCATATTCGATTGAGTTCCCGAACCCGTTTGCCAAATTACTAGTGGAAATTGATCGTCTAACTTACCTTCCAGGATCTCATCGCAAACTTTGCCGATCAGATCTCTCTTATCGTTGGGTAAAACACCCAATTCAGCATTGGTATAAGCTGCTGCTTTCTTCAAATAAGCAAAGCCGCGTATGATCTCAATAGGCATGCGTTGCTTCTCATCTCCGATCTTGAAATTATTCCTAGATCTTTCTGTTTGAGCTCCCCAATATTTATCAGCGGGTACCTTTACATCACCTAAACTGTCTTTTTCTATTCTATATTCCATTTTTGATGCCCAAAGGCTCTTTTGTAAGTACTTATTTTTGTAAAATTGCAGAGAAATTTATTCTTAGCCTATGTTTACCGCAGGATTTTTACTCTTCTTAGTGATCTTTGGATTGGCCTTTTGGGTTTTGATCTTTTTGTCAGCTTTTGCATTGCCTTTCGCGATCACTCAGTATGTGATCGAAAAATTAAAAGGCAGCTCTAATGAAGCTGAAGCTTCAACTGAAGAGTAATTAAAGAACTTCCTCTATCTTTTCTTTTGGCCTAGCTATTACGGCCTTATTTCCATTTACAACAATGGGTCTTTCGATCAGCTTTGGATTTTCCAGCATGATATCGATCCATTCTTCCTCTTTGATATCCTTACCTTTGTATTGATCCTTGTAGATCTGCTCATTCTTTCTTAGAAGTTCAGAAGGTTGGATTCCAAGTTTTTGGATGACCTCCTTTAGCTCTTCTTTGCTGAAGGCTTCTTTGAGATATTCTCTAACCTCAGCAGCTTTTCCTTTCTCCTGAATATACTGCAGTCCTTCTCTGCTTTTTGTACAACGGGGATTGTGGTAGATGATCATAGCTAAATTGTTCGATTCTTATAGGGTTCAAATTTAACCGAATCAATAGATTTTAGTTTTCATTTTAGCCTCCTTTTCTTCCCTCAACTTTGTACTGAGCTTATCATTCCTCTTTTACCGCGGAGGCCACGATTAAATCGGGGCTTCACAGATACCACGACAAAGTCGGGGTATAGGCACAAAGTGCACAGAGAATCTAGCTATCAGTGCCTTCGAGAGCCTCAGGCACCAGTGAAATAATGGCTTGGCGAACTCTTATAAGGTGCCTGAGGCTCTCGAAGGCACCAAAAGTAGATCAATCATTCAAATTAGTAGTCTTAGAGCTACTTCTTTGATTGGACCCATATTCCATCAAATAGGTTTTGATGAAATCATTTAGATCACCATCCATTACTGCATCCACATTGGATGTTTCATGGTTGGTTCGAATGTCCTTCACCATTTTGTAAGGGTGCATAACGTAGTTTCGGATTTGGGATCCCCATTCGATCTTTTTCTTATCAGCTTCGATCTCTGCTCTTTTCTCCTCCCTTTTTCTCATTTCGATCTCAAACAACTGAGATTTCAATAAATGCATGGCTTTTTCTTTATTGGCCAATTGAGATCTCGACTCTGTATTGTCGATCACAATACCGGATGGTTTATGGTGCAATCGAACTCCGGTTTCTACCTTGTTCACATTTTGTCCGCCGGCACCTCCCGATCTAAAAGTATCCCAACTTATGTCTCCGGGGTTGATGTCTATTTCAATTGTATCATCTACCAAAGGGTAGACATAAACAGAGGCGAAGGAGGTATGTCTCTTTGCATTGGAATCAAATGGAGAAATTCTCACCAAGCGGTGGACACCATTTTCCCCCTTTAAATATCCGAATGCAAATTCTCCTTCGAATTCCATGGTAACTGTTTTTATTCCAGCCACATCTCCCTCTTGAAAATCAAGCTCCTTTACCTTCATTCCATTCTTCTCGCCCCACATCATATACATTCTCATGAGCATGGATGCCCAATCGCAGCTTTCCGTTCCGCCTGCACCAGCAGTGATCTGTAGAACAGCATTGAGTGAATCTTCTTCGGCACTCAACATATTCTTAAATTCCAGATCTTCAAGATCGGTCAGAGCTTTATCATAAGCAGTCATCACCTCAGCTTCAGTAGCTCCTTCTTCTTTGAAAAAATCATAGAGCACTTCCAAGTCCTCAATTGAGGTTTTTACCTTTTGATACCCTTCTGTCCACACCTTCATATTGCGGATCTGTTTCAAGATCTTCTCAGCTTCTTTTGGGTCATCCCAAAAACCTTCTAGATGAGTTCTTTGCTCCTCTTCTTGGATCTCAATGAGTTTATCCTCTATATTCAAATAACCCTTTAGAGCTTTTAGTCTCTGTACGAGCGATTTTAGCTGGTCTTGTGTGATCATAATTGGAAGGTCAAAATTAACTTTTCCTTTACAATCACTGAAGTCAAAGGCATAATTACTATGACATTTAATTTTAACTTCGGCAAAATTTAAATACTTGAATATGAAAAGAATAACACTAATAATGAGCTTAGCATTGTCTCTGTTTTATTTTGAAGGACAAGCTCAGACCTATGAATACAAAGTAATTACTACGGTTGAGTCAATTGTTCCAATGGGAATTGGAAGGTCTAGGATGATAGAGGAAAAAGACCACCTCAATCGTGAAGCTGCAACAACTAGCAGAACAGATGGTAAGAAAAGCGATCAGGGCAAGGTAAAACGAAAGGAACTGAAGATCGATAATTTCAATGAGACCAAAATGTTGAACTTTTACTCCGCTGTTGGGTTAAATTTTCAAAATATAGCCTCCAATGATGCCATGATCGCTGAAATGTTAACGGGAGAAGCCGAAAATGGTTGGGACCTCTTTACAGTTGTGAGTGGTGTTGAATCTGATGCCGGAGATGGAGATGGCAATGGCCTATTCATTACAAGATGGGTTTTTAGGAAAGCTGCCGATCAATAAGAATTAGATCTTTCCCAATCATAGCCGTTAAGTATTTAACGGCTATTTTTATATATAGAATGCCCGAGAATGATATACATAAGATCCTTAAAGATCATTGGGGATATGAAAGCTTCCGAGAAAAGCAGGAGGATATCATTCACTCTGTATTGAATGGAAAGGACACCTTGGCATTGCTTCCAACAGGAGGTGGAAAATCTATTTGTTTTCAAGTTCCAGGCTTAGCCTTAGAAGGGATGTGTTTGGTCATCTCTCCCTTGATCGCTCTGATGGAAGATCAGGTAAAAAATCTAAAATCTAGAGGGATAAGAGCCATGGCAATAAGCTCTGCTATGAGCAGAAAGGAGATCGATCTTGCCTTGGATAATGCAGCCAATGGGGCATACAAATTCCTTTACCTCTCTCCTGAACGCTTGAAAACGGAGATCTTTCAAGCCAGATTGGAAAGAATGAAGGTATCATTACTGGCCATTGATGAAGCTCACTGTATCTCTCAATGGGGATACGATTTTCGTCCCTCTTATCTGGAGATCGCGGAGCTAAGGAAGAAACTAAAGGCTGTACCTGTTCTTGCCCTTACTGCCACAGCCACTCCTGATGTGGTCATTGACATCCAAGAGAAGCTATCCTTTTCCAAGGAAAATGTGATCAAAAAGAGTTTCAAAAGAGATAATCTTAGCTATGTAGTTCTTCAGGAAGAAAATATGGAAGAGCGAATGCTGAAAGTCATCCAGAATGTTGGAGGAAGTGGAATCGTTTATTGTAACCGAAGGTTGAAATGCAAGCAGATTGCCTCCTATTTAAGGGATTTTAGTATTGCAGCCGACTATTATCACGGCGGACTAGACCATGATAAAAGAAGTCAAGTGCAAGCTTCTTGGATCAATAACAAAATTCAAGTTGTGGTTGCCACCAATGCCTTCGGAATGGGCATCGATAAAGCCGATGTTCGATTTGTTGTTCATATGGACTATCCGTCTTCACTTGAAGCTTACTATCAAGAAGCAGGTAGAGGAGGAAGAGATGGGAAACGATCTTATGCAGTCATGATCGCCAATGAGGCCCAGGCCTCTGCTCTGGAAGAAGATTTTGAAAGATCCTTTCCTCCTATTGACTCAATAAAAAAAGTATACCTAGCTCTTTCTAACTTTCTTCAAGTCCCGATCAATGGAGGAGAGGGACAGTCTTTCCCTTTTGATATCGGTGAATTTTCAAGGCGCTATGATCTGGATTCTGTTGTAACCTACAAATCGCTGGAATTTCTTCAAAAGGAAGGATTGATCAGTCTATCAGAAGGTTTTTACACTCCCTCTCGCATTCATTTTATCATGAATAAATCAGATCTATATAAATTTCAGGTCTCCCATAGCTCCTTTGACCCAATTATTAAAACGATACTAAGAGCCTACGGTGGACTGTTTGAAGACTACTCCCGGATAGATGAACAACTGATTGCTCACAGACTGGGGGTTAGCAAAGAAAAGTTTCTAATTGCTTTGAATAAATTAAATGAGATGGAAGTGCTGGATTATCAGCCGGCATCAGACCAAGCAAGGATCGTTTTCACCAAAGCAAGAGTAGATCAAAGGTCACTGATCATTTCCAAAGAGAATTATAAGGATCGCAAAAGGGATCTGAGAAAAAAGATCGATGAAGTATTGCACTATACAAGATCAGAGTTGATTTGCAGGAGTCAGATCCTTTTGTCCTATTTTGGAGAGAAGGACAGCACCCCTTGCGGACATTGCGATGTATGCTTGGAAAAGAAAAAAAAGGAAAACGAGAAGACGGATATTGGTTCCATT
>JAUIGQ010000033.1 GCA_030429925.1 Bacteroidia bacterium
TCCTGATCTCCCCAATCAAGTGCCCAATTCGGCTCCAACCGTAAATCCTCCTTTTCACAAAGGAGGAGGAGTATTTACCTATTCAGATTCTGTAATTGCCGGAAATCCTATCAATATTGGTCTGCAGGTAAGTGATACCAATACTTATAATGGGAATGGACAAAACTTAAGAATTGAAGTCTTTGGTCCTTCCTTGGCCAGGGATCTAAGAAATCCCTCCTTTTGTCAGCATCCTTCAGACACGAGCTGTGCTGTTCTTCTATCTAACCCACTTTACGATAGCGCAAGACATAGGTATTATTTTGCTGCCCTTTCTAATTGGAGTTCATTGGTAAGTTGGCAGACCGACTGTGATGATCTAAGAGCTGATGGTACTGCCAAGACCCATTATTTCTATGTAAAGGCCCAAGATGATCTTTGTCCAATACCGGGAAGGACTACAGAAGTGATTGCTATTACTGTCTTGCCGGATACAACATTTTGTCCGCAAATTGCAACGGCCATCAATTCACCTTTAAAGCTTGAAGATGAAATATCCATCTACCCCAACCCTTCCAATGGATTAGTAAATATTGATCGCTCAGCTAATGAAGAGTTGCAATTAGAGATCTTCGACCTACAAGGAAGAAAGGTAGCTTCTAGATTGTTGCTCCCCTCAGAGCGTTCGATCCAATTGCCGGAAGAAAGCGGGATCTACTTCCTTAGACTAACTGATGATCAAGGGCAGCAGGCGAACTTTAAGCTGATCAAGAATTAGATTCTAAAATTCTAAGATTCTAAGATTAATAGATTAACAGATTAGAGGATTAGAGGGTTTGTGGATTCTTACTTCGCCCTCCGTCTGGTTCCTGAGCTTGTCGAAGGATCGTCCCTTCGACAGCACTTCGGCAAGCTCCGTGGGACAGCTCAGGGCAACGCCTCCGTCCTCTAATTCCAGGCAACCATTTTAAGAATCAGCGTCATCATAGTGACCAAAGACTACTACTATGCTACGATATCCCAAAATTCTTCGAAATCTTATTTTAATTTTTGGCTTACTTTTCTCAACAACCAGCTCTGCTTCTCATGTTCTGGGAGGTGAGATCTATTGGGAATGTTTGTCCAATGGAAATTTTATTTTCTATGCTTCTGTTTACAGAGACTGCACCGGTATAACATATCCTTTCCAGAATCAAGGCATTGATATAGTTGGGACTCCGCTCCCTAGAGATGCGAATAATGCTAATATTAGTCAAATAGTTGTAAAACCTGATTCAGCTAAATGGGCTGCCTATAATTTTGGAGATCAATCTCCTGAGTGCGGAAGCGGTGGTAGTCCACTTAGCTGTCAAAATGCTTCAGAAGGAGCAGCTCAGAAATTCTATTATAAATCAGACCCAATTCAACTCAGGGGAAACATTCCGGCCAACGGGTGGAGATTCTACTTTCAACAACCATGTTGCAGACCCAATGTTACTAATCTAGCAGGTGGTGGTACCCAAATGGTTCGTGCCCATATGTTCAGAGGGTCATTGAACTCAACCAATGACGGTTGTATTGATTCTTCTCCCCAATTCATTGAGGATCCAAATTATCTTGTTTGTAGAGGATTGAAGACCACATTGTCTTATAGCGCTCTTGATAAGGATCTTGATTCACTTGCCTACCACTGGGATCGCACCTACAATACTCCTCCTGCTGCTCCTCAGCCGGTACCTTATGCCAATGGATATAATTTTACCAACCCATTTCCGGATCAAAGCTTTGATCCTTCCAATATACCTGCTAGTTTGAACTCAACTAATGGATTGGTTGAAGTAAAGGTCAATAGTGGAAGTCCTAATGTTCGAGATTATTTTACTGTTGTTAGAGTAGATGCTTGGAGATCGGGTCAACTGCTTTCTTCCAATTTTAGGGAAATTCCGGTGCTCTTTTATGATTGTCCTCAAACACAAAACAATGAAGAAAATAATATGCCTGAAGTGAGAATTGGAAATGAAGAAACCTTGGATTATGAAATAGTTGCAGCAGCGGGACAAAAGGTGAACGTGCCCATTCAGCTTAGAGATATCGACCAAACCGGGACTCCTCAACCTTTTCAAAAAATAACCGTCTTACCATATGGCTCAGCTTTTTCAAGGGATTTTCAGGATAATACATATTGTCGTTTTCAGGGAAATGCAAATTGTGCCACCCTCCAGAATAACCCGGCCACTTTCAATAGCTTGGCTATGCCTGCAAGGTATGAATTGAGCAATCAACTTGCGATCAATAGCGAATTCGATTGGCAAACGAGCTGTGAGAATATCCTTTCATTGGATAGGCCAACCGGATCGAATGAAAGCAACTATGAGTTCTTTTTCTTAATTCAAGATGATCATTGCCCAATACCTGCACATACAGCTGCTAATATTACAGTTCGATTGAAAGAACCAAGTAAATTGGATGATCCATATGTGATGGGCCTTTCCATTAACTTGGATGGAAGTGTGCGCTACCAATGGGTGCCCCCAAGAGATACGGCCAATACTTTTTCAAGATATTATGTAGAGTATTCTCAGCCTTCCAATGCTGTGCCGCCTCAACACTTTTTAAGTATTGATACCAATGAACGGAAATATCAGCAAGAGAGGGGAGGGAATTTTATAAGGGTTTACAATCCGAATCCCCAAAACCCCAATGAAAACAATATTCTGAATCCAATACAGGGGAAGGACTTTTACCTGCGCATGAAAACCCTATCAGGATGTAAGCAAAATCAAGCTTCTTCCTATTCCAATTTGGGAAGGGTAATGGAACTAGCTATACAAGCTAGAGGTCAGTCCCCAGATCCTTTGTACTCGAGATTAGAACTCAGATGGAATGCTCCAAGGGATCAGAACCAAGCATGGAACGATAATATGATCTCAAAAAGTCAGACCATCTACTATGTTTGGCAGACCAATGATCTTTCCAATTTAGGGGATCCTTCTGTTTGGAGTTTAAGAGATTCTACTTACAATACCTCTACGCAGATCGCATCAAACATTTGTAATAGCATAGCTGCTTATAGAATAGAGGCAAGAGATACAGTTTATACGTATAGAAAGACCACAAGTCTGAACAATGATGTTTTTGACACTCTCTACTTCAGCACTTTCAGCATGATCGATACCATCCCTGCTCAATTGGCCAAGCCTAGAATTCAAACCGTAGGTTTAGAGCGTTTGGAGACGGATATCTTGGCATCAACTTATCAGTGGTTCGACTGCAGCACGAATCAGTTGATACCCAATGCCGGCAATCGATCTTATGTTCCTCAAAAACCCGGATTCTTTAAGGTATTCATAGAATCGGATGGTTGTGTGGATACTTCAGCTTGTTTTTATGTGGATAGCATTGCGAATGGAGTGGATGTTTTAGACAATCATACACTTCAGGCTAGATCCAATCAATACCAACTTCAGTGGATCGATTGTAGGATGGATACCATCCTCGGTGGAGAAACCGGTCTTAGACTCAACCTGCAAGATACTGGTTACTATGCACTTGTTTCTTATGCTTATGGCTTTTCCGATACTTCTGAATGTTTGCCGATGCTATCGGTGAGTATTGCTTCCAATTCAAGTTTTGAGGAAGGTATCAAGATCTACCCTAACCCTTCCAATGGATTGGTCCATATTCAACATAGCCTAAACAGAGAATTTGAGCTAACAATTTATAATGTTCATGGTCTGTTGATTAAACAAATGCAGTTGCAGCCTTCTATCAAATATTTTCGTCTACCTGAACAGGCTGGGTCATATCTAATAAAAATAATAGATTACGAAGGGAATGTACAATATCAAAAGATCATTAGAGAGTAAATCAATAGAATGGCTATTCAAACTTTTTATAGTTTTCTTTTTTCTAGTTCCAAAGAAGTCGTATTCAAATCATATAATCGGAGGAGAGATCTATTGGGAATGTCTAAGTAGCGGAAGCTTTGTTTTTAAAACGAAAGTTTATGTTGATTGTACAGGCGGTCAGTACTACTTTCTAAACCATCAATTGGAAATTATTGGAAATCCCTTACCGAGAAATGCACTTAATAACGCCTTATCTTCCATAACAATGAAACCGGATTCAATTCACTATCTGGCTACTAATCAAGGGGATATTAGTCCAAATTGCTCTCCTTTGGGGGCTGCTTACTCATGTGCCAATCGCGATTTGGGTTCTATTCAGGAATACCTTTATTATTCCGATACTATACAATTAAGAGGTGTGCCTCCTGTAAATGGATGGAAGTTCTTTATTAGTCCGAATTGTTGTAGACCGGCAACAGAGAACCTAAATATTTCATTGAATGGGAATCTTATTTTAAGATCAGTTATGCATGGAAATGGTACTCCTGTAGATACTTGTTATGATTCATCTCCAAAATTTGCCCAGTCTCCGGATTACCTCTATTGCAGGTGGCAATGGTCTAATGGCAAGATTACTTCAATGGATATCGATGGCGATTCTTTGGTTTATAGATTTGATAGAACCTTCGCTCCTCCCATTAGTTCTCCTAATAGTGTTCCATATGTTAATGGCTACTCCTATAACAATCCAACGCCGGATGTCAGTATCCATCCGGCAAATGAAGCTGCCATTTTAGATAATCAAAGTGGGTTGTTTGATTTTAGAGTAAGTAGTAGTTCGGGTATTAAAAAATATTGGATAAGCACAAAGATAGAGGCCTATCGAAATGGGTCCTTGCTTTCAATAACTCATAGAGAGATGCCAATAATGATCGCAGATTGTCCAAATCTTAGTCTTACTTCACCTAACTATTCTCCTCAAGTTAATTTGCCCTTTGGAGTAGGTAAGATTCCGGATACTGCAGTCCTTGCCGGTACTTATCTCAATTTTCCAATTTATGTAATAGAGAATCAAATTTTTAATAATAGTCCACAAGTAGTTACTACCAGAGTTTATGGTGAAGATCTTTCTAAGAATCTTTCTGATAGTACTTTTTGCAATGTTAAAGGAGATACTTTGTGCGCTACCTTATCCAATTCATTTACTAACAATAATTCTAATTTTATATACGAAAGATCTACGCAAGGCTCTGATACCTTGGGATTCAGCTGGCAAACCGATTGTCAGGATCTAAGTATCAGTATGGATCAGAAGAAACATTATTTTACCGTTAGAGTAAAGGATGATTTCTGTCCGGTTCCTGCGATCAGCTATCAGGTGTTTTCTGTGACCGTGCTGCCAAATCCATCCTTGTGTGGAGCTGTTACGGGAGCTTCAGAAATAGGAGAGAACTCAGTCCTATCCATTTATCCAAATCCAACAGAAGGAAGGGTGACTATTGACAGAAATAGATCATCTGTTTTCAAGGTTCAAGTTTTTGATATCAGAGGGAAACTTGTTCAGGAAGGAATCCTTGACCAAGAACAGAAGAGTTTGCTTCTTCCGCAAATTAGCGGCATCTATATTTTGAGATTTACTGATAGTAATGGAGCAGTTTCTCATCATAAGGTGATAAAAAATTAGCCTACAGATTATCAGAGTACAGACCCACAGAGTTTATAAGACGCGTTCATCGTAGCTTTCACAAACGCTGAAGCTTCTCTTCGAAGGTGCTTGAGCAGATGAGTTAACAGATTAAACGATTGATTAGAAAGGATCTGGTTTCTTGCTTGTCTCGTAAATCCTTTTCTTGTGTCGTCTTTAGCTATAACTTTTCCCAGTTTGTTCTACCTAAAACGGATCTGACCATTTTTCATTGGCATATACATCTGCGCCACTTAAGGTTCTTATAAAAGCGACCAATGCACTTTTTTCAGCAGCTGTCAGATTTAAATTCTGACCTTGAGGTCCACCAGGGCCAGGGCCTGGAGGAGATGTTAATCTTCTATCAAGATTTGGATTCGCAGGATCTATTGTGATTTGATTGTAATGATCGATCACTTCCTCTAATGTTGAGAAATCACCATTATGCATCAAGGGTCCATTCAATACTCCATTGGAGTTGAAAAGGTCTCTTAGGGAAGGGGCTCTTGTGTTGGTGTAATCTGATCCCCCGCCTATGCTCGATGTTATTCCATTATTCTGACTGGCAGGATCAATGTCAAATTCTGGCCCTCGGTGGCAACCTTGACAACCTGCTCCATCTTGATTTGGTGGTAAAAGAAATAAAGTCTTTCCTTGATTTTCAGCAGCTGTATAATTAGTGAAGTTTTGATTGAGATTTCCAGCGGATGCTAATCCCTGATCAAATTTCGAATCAAAAGATTGAATGCTTCTTACAAATTGTGCTAATGCATATTGCAGCCTCTCTTCGGTAGCAGTACTATCGCCATAAACCCAGGTAAAAAGCTCTTTGTAATAATCTATTGAGTCTAATCTTGAGAGTAAATCATTTAGGTCTGGATTGCCATTTGTGCCACTAAAGCCCATTTCTGCATGGTCTTGAATAGGCATAGTAGTTTGAATTTCTAAACTTGCCGCTCGCTCATTCCAAAAAAAATTCTCTTCATCAGCAAAACGCGTGTTAATTAGTCTCATAGAATGTCTTCCAGTTTTTCCTCCTTTTACTCCATCACTTTGAATACTGAGGTCACTAAACCCAAAAGCTTGCTGATGACATGAGCCACAGGATATACTCCTATTTATTGACAATTCTTTATCGTAGAATAAAATCCTTCCCAAAGTAGCTCCGTGATCCGTAATCGAATTGTTTAGAGTATTGTCCTTGTTTATATAAGTTGGAATGGATTGACTCGCATAATTATGCAGGTTGTCAAAGTCAATTAGACCTGAAAATTTGAGTCTGGCATTGGTTAAATCTGAAGGATATGGTCCGTAGTTCGTATCATCATTGTTATCACTGATGGTGATAGTTGTATTCATAGGTTCATTTTTCTCCTCAGAACAAGCCAGGAAAATGGATAAAAGAATGAGTAGAATGAAAGATTGGAATTTCATGTTTGGTAGGGTTTGAACACTAAAACGTTATTTTATCAAATTACTTGTCTAGGTAGATGATTAATTTTTGTAACCTCCCCAAGTATGAAGTTTGTTAGCTTGAAAATAATGAGAGAATAAATAATTTCAACCTTAACAAGGTTCCGCTTTTTAAATGGAACTAAAACTTAAATATTCTTAATACTATCTTGATAGTGCTGTGTATACTCATCAAGTTTCCTCAATCAGTCTACCAACAATTTAGGAGAGAAAAAATGCGACCACGAAACTCTACCATGTCTCCAACTTCTTTATCTAGAAAAGCTTTTCCCAAGGGGGATTGAAAAGAAAGAGCAACAATTTGCTCACCTCTAAAGTTGAGATTGCCTAAAGCCAGACCGAAGAAGAAATAGCCCTCATTGGTTTCAACCAGGCTCCCGGAGGATACCTTTTTGATAGAAGATTTAGCTTGAACTTGACTGAGGAAGTAGACTTGCTCCTTGAGTGCCTCTATTCTGCCGGAAATACTTTCCCTGGCTTGACTCATCATTTCTCTGCTGGTTTCAAATTTATCGCCCGCACTGCTTTTTGTTTCATTGGCAATCTCTGCATCTAGACTTAGCAACTCTTCTCTTAGGCCGCTGATCTGGCCGCTAATGCGCTGTATTGTTTCAGCTAAGAATTCTGTTTTTGATATCACCTAACAAAGATGCTAAAATCTAGAGTCAAGTTTCCAGACTCTTCCCCTTCAGGGGGATAAAATTATTCTTCTTCAAAACCGATAGAGAAAGGAAGGTCTCCACCTTGGCAATGTTCTTTAACTCAAAGACCCTCTCCATCATAAACTCTCGATAATCTTCCATGCTTGTTAGAAGTATCTTGAGTATAAAATCAGAAGCTCCCGTTACATAATGACATTCTTGCACTTCATCGAATTTGCTGATCTCCTGGCTGAATTCTGCCACTCTTTCCTTTGTGTGGTCTTTCAATGAAATATGCGCAAAGGCATAGAGTCGCTTGTCCAACTTGGCAGGATCCAATACAGCAGAATAGTAAGCGATCACCCCTGATTTCTCTAACTTCTTTACCCTCTCAAAAATGGGAGTGGGAGAGAGCTCTAGTTTGGATGATAATTCTTTGGTGGTGATCCTTCCATTCTTCTGTAATTCCTGAAGGATCTGTATATCTATCTCATCTATTTTAACCATAACAGAAAATTTTTCTAAAAATGCTTCAAATAATAGATAAAACTAAGTTAATAATCTGATATTGGTGCTATTTGTAGATTAATATTCTAGTATTATTATAATATATAGTGATTGGTTCTGTATCGACTTAAATTTGGATGCTAAATCAATTGCTATGTCTGCTATAGAAGTCAAACTGCCCAAACTGGGTGAAAGTATTAGCGAAGCAACCATTATTAGATGGTTGAAGGAAAAGGGGGAGATGGTTGAGAAGAATGAACCCATCCTTGAAGTTGCTACGGATAAAGTAGATTCTGAAGTCGCTGCTCCTGAAAGTGGGATCCTGGAAGAGATACTATTCGGAGAGAATGATGTTGTGAAGGTAGGGGAGGTGATCGCGAAGCTCTCAACTCCAAAGAAGCAAATAGACAAAGAAACAAAGGATCAAAAGGTTGGTGTTATCGAAAGTCAGACTGGAATTGTCACTCCGAGCGGAGTCGAGGAGCGAAGCCACTCAGAAAATGAAATGGTTGAAACCTCCAACCTCGCTGCTAGTCGTCACGACTCCAACGGTCGCTTTCTATCTCCATTGGTTCGCAGCATGGCAGCCAAGGAAGGCATCAGTGCTGATCAATTGGCTCAGATCTCAGGCTCCGGTTCCAATGGAAGGATCTTGAAAAAAGATATACTCTCCTTTTTGGAAAAGGGTGGTCAACCTTCTACTCGTTCTTCGTCTTCCGTCGCTGTCGATAGACAGCCGTCCTCCTTTTCTGGTGGCCAAGAAATCATTGAGATGGATCGTATGAGATCCATGATCGCCGATCATATGGTAGAATCTAAAAGAACTTCTCCCCACGTTACTGCTTATGTGGAGGTGGATGTTACCAAGATCGTGGAATGGAGAGAAAAGAATAAGGTAGCCTTCCAGCAGAAATACGGAGAGAAGATTACTTTCACACCCATCTTTGTGGAGGCCGTGATCAAGGCCTTGGAAGAATTTCCAATGGTGAATGTTTCTGTGGACGGTAAGAAGATCATCAAGAAGAAGGAGATGAACATTGGAATGGCAGCAGCTCTTCCTTCAGGTAATCTGATCGTTCCGGTGATTCATAAAGCGAATGAGCTGAGTCTGCTGGGACTTACCAAAAAGATAAACGAACTAACCGACAAGGCTAGGAACAATAAATTAAGTGCTGATGAGATCCAAGGGGGAACCTTTACCATCTCCAATGTGGGAACTTTCCGAAACCTCATGGGAACTCCCATTATCAATCAGCCTCAAGTAGCCATTCTGGCTACCGGTGCTATTAAAAAGCGTCCGGCTGTGGTGGAGACGGAATTTGGTGATATGATCGCGATCCGACAAATGATGTATCTATCTCTTTCCTTCGACCATAGAGTAGTAGATGGAAATCTGGGAGGTTCTTTCCTCGCTAGAATCATGGATCATATGGAAGCCTTTGACCCAAATAGAAGTATTTAGTTGATCTATGCAGTATTTAAGGTGGTCGAGTGCCCCGACTAGGTTGGGGAGTATCGAGACCCCGCAAAAAGAATAAGGAAGATTATGAAAAAGCTCAATAAGAAAACCCTCCAAAAAGCCTTTGAATTGATGGCTACGGCCAAAAGCATGACAGAGGTATATGAGGAGAACTTCAAAGTAGTATCCAAATATGTTCATGCTACTTCAAGAGGACATGAAGCCATTCAATTGGCTACTGCCATGCAATTGAAGCCATGTGATTATGCTTATCCCTACTACAGAGATGATAGCATTCTATTGGGAATTGGAATGCAACCTTATGAGCTGATGCTGCAATTAATGGCCAAGAGAGATGATCCCTTTTCAGGTGGAAGAACCTATTACTCTCACCCATCTTTGAAAGATGAGGACAAGCCCAAGATCCCGCATCAATCCTCTGCTACCGGTATGCAAGCAATTCCTGCTACCGGTGCAGCTATGGGGATGCAGTACAAAGAGTTATTGAAGATTGATGATGGAGAACAGCCACTTACCGTTTGTTCCTTAGGTGATGCTTCCGTAACGGAAGGAGAAGTTGCTGAGGCATTTCAGATGGCAGCTCTAAAGAAGCTTCCTATCCTCTATTTGATCCAGGACAATGAATGGGACATCTCAGCCAATGCAAAGGAAACCAGAGCTCAGAATGCGTATGAATATATCAAAGGATTTCATGGCATCAAGGCCAAATCAATAGACGGTACCGACTTTGAAAAATGCTGGGAAACCGTTCAAGAAGCTATTGAATACATCAGAAAGGAAAGAAAACCCTTCTTGCTGCATGCTGAAGTCCCGCTGCTCAACCACCATACATCCGGCGTGCGAATGGAATGGTACAGAGACGATCTGGACGAGGCCAAAGAAAGGGATCCTTTCCCCAAGATGATCGCTTTTATGAAGAAGGAGGGATTTAAGGACAAGGAACTTCAAGAGATCGAAAGGAAGGCCAGAGAGAAAGTAGAGGCCGACTATGAAAAAGCATTGAAAGCTGAAGACCCGCGTCCGGAAGACCTTTATACGCATGATTATGCTCCAACAACTGTTGTTGAGGAAGCGGGAAATAGAAGTCCCGAGAGCGGAGAAGAAGTAGTGATGGTAGATTGTGCCTTGCATGCGGTGGAAGAACTGATGAAGAACAACAAAGAATGCATGCTTTACGGTCAGGATGTTGGGGGTAGATTAGGAGGGGTTTTCAGAGAAGCAGCTACCCTTGCTCAAAAGTTTGGCGATGAAAGAGTTTTCAATACTCCTATTCAAGAAGCATTTATTGTTGGATCAACCGTGGGAATGGCAGCTGTTGGACTTAAGCCCATTGTTGAGGTGCAGTTCGCCGATTATATTTTCCCGGGAATGAATCAGCTGTTTACTGAATTGAGTCGGGCACATTATCTGACCAACGGAAAGTATACAGCCGATATGATCTTAAGGGTTCCAATTGGTGCCTATGGAAGTGGAGGACCTTATCACTCTTCATCCGTTGAAACCATGATCGCTAATATCAAAGGGATCAAGGTGGTGTATCCATCCAACGGTGCCGACTTGAAAGGACTAATGAAGGCAGCCTATCACGACCCTAATCCAGTGGTGATCTTTGAGCACAAAGGACTCTATTGGAGTAAGGTTCCCGGAACCTTGGCTGCTAAAACCGTAGAACCGGCTGAAGATTATATCTTGCCGCTTGGTAAAGCCAGAGTGGTACAAGCATCCAATAGTGAAGAAGCTGAACATGGAAACTGTATTACAGTCATCACCTATGGAATGGGAGTTCACTGGGCGCTGAATGCATCTAAAGAATTAGATGGGAAGGTGGAGATCGTAGATCTAAGAACCTTGAACCCACTCGATAAGGAAACCATTTTTGAATCGGTGAGAAAGAACAATAGATGTTTGGTCTTGACTGAGGATTGTATCGAAAATTCATTTGCCAGAAATCTTTCAGGCTTGATCCAAGAAAATTGTTTTGAATACTTGGATGCACCCGTGATGACTATGGGTAGCGAAAGTTTACCTGCTATTCCATTGAACTCAACTTTGGAACAGACCATGATCCCTAATGCAGAGAAGGTGCAGGCTAAGATGCGGCAGCTATTCGATTTTTAAGTAGCTAAATAGGTTAGGAAAAAGATCAATCCCCTATAAAAGAACTGACTGAAGGGAAGGCTCAATACAAAGACCAATGCAATCAAGATCTGAACGAATAGATTTCTTTTGATCAGCTTTTTTGCCATTAAGAAGCTATAAACTAGAATTACTGCCAATAAACTGAGTTGGGCTATGAAGAGAAAATTAGGAATTCCAAGTCTCTCAGCTAGTTTGATAATCAGTTGAACTGAGATGGTTCCCAAGAGAAAGTATGTAAAGTAGTGCATAGAAATGATCAAGCTATCATAGTAATATTTCCAACTTTTCCTGATGAAAGGAAAAATGAATATAGCCATCAGGGGGATATTCAGGATCATGAAAAGTTTTGAAATTTGAGGCGTAGAAATGTTGTAAGCTTCTTCATATTCAGAGTATTCAATTCCTCTAGAATTTACTTTGTTCGCAACCAATTCATATGCTAATTGGCTGTATGGTTGAAGATGAGTCTGATCTTGAAGATTCAGATAATAATCACGCATGGGATTAAAGAGAAAGAATAGCAAGTTTGCAAATAGGAATAAGGAGATGGGGGCAAGATATTTTTTATGTTGACCCTCCAAATAAGCTTTACTTAATTCAGCCGGAGCAAAAAGTAACTTGCGCACACTGCGAAAAAATCGATTGTCGACAAAGAACAGGTTGGTGAAAAAATGACCGATAAGTTGTCCTATACTTTTCCAATCGCCCCTTAAATGCTTTTGTCCACAAGCCGGACAAAATTCTGAGCTGATCTCTTTACCGCAATTCGTACAAGAACATTTCTCTTTACTATAATCCATAATCTCCATTCAAGAATAATGAAAAAGGAATATTTGTCTACCTAATGAATTGCAATTTTTAAATAAATGTCATTAATTTTTGTCAAAAAGTAAAATATACTTTACATTTGGTAAAAATTAATTGTCATGAATAAGATAAAATTATTACCAAGAAGTCTTAGAGTGGTTGGTTTGGCGCTCGTTTTTTTCTGTTTTGGATTGTTTGTCACTGACCCTGAAGTTGTCTTTGGAGAAATGTCTTTCTTAGGCAGTGAAATACAAAGTCCATGGAAAGTTACAGTTCCCTCCTTACTAGCCGATGATCATGGTGAAACTGTTCTTTTTAAATGGGAAGAGAATGACATTTCCAATGAGATCCTATTGACCTTGATGTTGTTGGGAACCTATCTAATTGCTTTTTCCAAGATCAAAGAGGAGGACGAATTTTCTTATCAGTTAAGAATGGAGGCAATGAGTCAGGCTCATTTATGGAATGGCTTGCTTTTACTTTTGGCCAATTGGTTATTCTATGATGGCATCTTCCTCTACATCATGATCTGGGGCTTGTTTAGCTTCTTATTGATATTCTCCCTTGTCTTCGCTTTCAAGATCAGGAATTATCGAAAAGACTTGAGCTATGAAGAATAGTATAAAAGTAGAAAGGGCCAAGAAGGATCTAACTCAAGCTAAGCTAGCTGAGTTGGTGGGTGTAAGCCGACAAACCATCAATGCAATGGAGTTGGGAAAGTATGTTCCGTCAACAACTCTTGCATTGAAACTAGCCAAGATTTTTGAGTGTAGGGTAGAGGATATCTTTCAGTTGGAGGAATGATTTACTACCGTCAGGCTGAGCGGAGTCAAAGCCACTTTTTTTTGCTGCAGTTATTCAAATATGGCTTCGACTCCGCTCAGCCTGACATTTGAATTCCTTTGAAGGTTACAAAGCGATAGCCTTGAAGACTTCCCAGAACCTTTCATTGGCTTCTTGATTGCCAACGGTCAATCGGATCTTTCCCGCTGCTCCGAAATTCTCCCCCGGTCGGATCATTACTCCTTCATCCAACATCTTCATCGTTAGGTCTAGTGATGGGATAGGTGATTCGAACAAGACAAAGTTTCCTTGTGTAGGCCAGTACTTGATTCCCGCCTCTTCAAATTTTTTGTAGAGCCATCTTTTTCCAGCCCATACCATCTCTTGGCTTTTCTTTACATGTTCCACATCCTTTAGGGCTGCATAAGCGGAAACTGTAGAAACGGTATCAATTCTAAAAGGTCTGAAGATCTTGTTCAAGTATTCTCCAATTTCAGGGGTGGTAAATCCATAGCCAACCCTCAAGCCTGCCAAACCATAGATCTTGCTGAAAGTATGTAGTCCGATGACCGGCTTTCCTGCCTTCACATAATCTATGGCATAAGGGAAATCATCAGCATCCACAAAATGATAATAGACTTCATCATAGACCAAGATCACCTTCTCCGGCAGAGCGTCTATCAACCGATCGATCTCTGCTTTAGAAGCATAAGTACCGGTGGGATTGTTGGGATTGGTCACGAAAACCAAAGCTGTTTTATCGGTGATTGCATTAATGATCCCATCAATATCCCAACTATAATCAGGTTCCTTTAGTCGGATATCCTTAACCACTCCACCTTCAAGTTCTATGATGTTCTTATAAGGAGAAAAGGTAGGAGAGCTGATAATGCATTCATCTCCCGGACTAACCAAGCCTCTGCAAATGATCTCCAATACTTCAACACCACTATTGGCCGTAATGAATTGTCCTGATTTCAGTTCACCTTTATAATATTCCTCCAACACATCTTGGAATTGGAAGTCATCGTAAAAGTCATATTCATGCACTCCTTCAATGGCCTCTCTAGCGGCTTTTAAAGCTAAGGGCGATGGACCCATTAAGTTCTCATTGGAAGAGAGCTTGTAGAATTTATTCCAATTGCTTTTGTTGGGAGTTGGCTTTCTCAATTGAAAGCGAGTAGCTTTTTCGATATGCTCCTTGAAAAGAGGGTGATGCTTGCTCATATTATCCTTCTATATTGCCCGTCAAAAATAAACAATCGTCCTCCTTTATCTTCTATAATATGCAACCAGAGAAGCCCTTGCTATTTCGTGTCCCGTAACGATCTGGAAAATAGATTGGGCCATAGGTGTGTCTGAATCAAATCCAACCTTTTCAGTATTCAAAGCATAGACAGTGATCAGATACAAATGGGTGAAGTCACCTTCGGGCGGACAAGGCCCTGCATAGGCTTTTCTGCCTTCATCACTTCTACCCATGAAGGCTCCTTCGGGCAGCAATCCTGCTGAGGGATCACCTGCATTTTCTTTTAGTTCTGTTACATCACTGGGTATGTTGAAAACAGACCAATGCCAGAACCCACTTTGAGTAGGGGCATCCGGGTCGTGAATAGTTACAGCAAAACTCTTCGTTCCTTCCGGTATCTTTTCCCAATAGAGGTCAGGAGAAATATTTTGTCCCTGACAACCGAAATTATCCATCATATTCTTCTTAGTGAAATTGCCTCCAAGGCCTTTTGATCTTAAGGTGAAAGTCTGACTCATTTGAATAGATTTTTATCTTAGCAAAATTGAATGAAGCATAAAGATAAATTTAATATTTACTTTTAAGAGCTATGGTGAATCACTTAAAACATGACATCAGGCATAAGCTGAATGAATATAGATTCTCGATCTTTTTATTCACTCAATTATTGATCTTATTTGGATCCTTGTTCTTTCCAAAAGTTTTCTTTGACAACTTGGTTTCGCCAAGTTTGGTGATCATCAATTTGATTGCTGGACTCTTTATTATTCCCCTGCGAAGTCATTTCAGAAAGATATTTTACTTCTTGGTTTCAATGCTTGTTGTTGAGCTAATCTTAAGCTTTGTTGGCACTGTTCCAAGTAAGACTTCCATCTATTGGAGGTTTATTTCCTACTTAGTTGTTTATGTGATGATCTCTTACCATTTGATCTTACAGATCTGGAGGGCAAGAGAGATTGATGCAGCAATGATCATGGGCTTGATCAGTGGATATATCTCTTTGGGATTGATAGGATTTTTCATGCTCTATGCAATCTATATGATCCAACCAGAAGCCTTTGACGGAGTTTTAATCGCTGATGCAGCGAAGCACCAGACAAGAGGTAGCCAATTACTTTATTTTAGTTTCATCACTCTATTAACCATTGGATATGGCGATATTTCACCCGTCTTACCGGTGTCCCAAAAGGCCACCATGGTCATTGGATTGATGGGACAATTATATTTGGTGATCATTACTTCCATAACGGTTGGGAAGTATATTGGTCAGTTCAATTCAAAGAAGACAAAAAGCTAAAACTAAAAACTAGAGATTAAATATTATGAAGCTTAGTAAACTATTAGTGATTGTGATAATTTCACTATCTGCCTGCGCACCCAGACTAGATGTGGTATGGAAGAAGAATGAATTTCAGGGAGATCATTTCAAAAAATTGGTGGTTGTAGCTATCACGGATAATTTGGAGACCAGAAACACCTTTGAAGAAACCGCAGTTAAACTTCTTAAAATGAAAGGCATTAAAGCTTATCATGGGGTTGATTTCTTTCCACCTAATCTGGATCCCAAACTGCATTCCAAAGAAAGTCTGCGCAAGATCGTGGAAGACAATGAGATCGATGGCGTCATTACCATGAGTCTTGTTGATAAGGAAGAGATCAGCCAGTATGTTCAAGGAACCACCTATGTTACTCCAACTACTTATGACCCATACGGCTATTATATGCATACTAGGTATACTACCGTATCTACGCCCGGTTATTATATTAATTCGAAGAAGTATGTGATCGAAGGAGTTTTGCATGACCTGAATTTGGGAATGGCAAAAGAGGATAGATTGGTCTGGAGAGGTCAGTCGAGCTTGATCGATCCAAGCTCTGTGAAGGCAGCTTCAGTTGAGTTCAACAAAGCCATGGTGAGCTATTTGGTGAAGAACGGAATTGTTAAGGGAGAGGAGAAATAGGAAATAGGTGATAAGAAAGAAGAAATAAAAAAGAAGAAAGAATAGAGAAGAAAGAGTAGATAAGGAGGATTATTTGAAGTAGACCTGAACTTGGATTTTACATTTTTAAAGTATTGATGTAACTTTTATATATCAAAACTTTAATTATGAAAAAACGAGACAATCCAGCTGAGACAATTTCTATTAGTCTTTCAGTTGAACTATTTAATATTTGCAGAAGGCTACAGAAACAGGAAAAGGAATTCGTATTAACCAACCAACTAATTAGATCTGGAACATCTATAGGTGCCAATCTTCAGGAGGCAATAGGTGGGCAATCTGATAAGGATTTTTTATCAAAGTTGTCAATTTCATACAAAGAAGCAAGAGAATCGCATTATTGGATCAAACTACTTAGAGAGGTAGAATTACTTCAAGCTGAGGAGTATGTTTCTCTAGAATCTAAACTAGTTCAGCTGCAAAAGATTCTAGTTTCAAGTATTCTTACTGTAAAAAAGAAGCTAGGGCTCCTTTAAGATTTTCTTCTTTCTTCTTTTTTATTTCTTAATTAAAATGAGCTCCGCTCATTTTCCTTCCAACCATCTTTTGAACTGAGAGGCCTTGTCTCTGCTGACCAAAACCGTTTCATCGGCTTTTGGCTGAAGCTCGATCATGATCTTCCCTTTATCATAATTGTAAGAAGATTCGATCGCTTCTAGATTGCACAGATATTGTCGGTTGATCCTGAAGAATAGATCAGGATCCAGGTCCATTTCAAGATTGTCAAGCGGACTTTCAATTGGATACTTCTTACCATCCAACTTTTTTAAGAAAATGATCCCGTTTTCGGTGTAGAAGTAAGCAATTTCATTGGTTTTAACAGGAATCAATTGGTCTCTTGACCTTACCAAAAATCTGCTTCTATATTTCTTAGCTTCCGGTTGGATCTGATCTAAGATCTTCCTAATGTCTGTTTCGCCTGCGTAGAATTTTTTTAGATCCTCCCACTTGCTTATGCTAATTTGCAATCGTTCCTTGTCAATTGGCTTAAGAAGATAATCAATGCTATTTACTTCAAAGGCCTTTAAGGTATACTCATCGTAGGCGGTAGTAAAGATCACCGCTTGCTTTACTTCCGTCTGCCGAAATATCTCAAAGCTCAATCCGTCTGCAAGCTGTATATCCATAAAGATCAGGTCGGCAGAGCCTCCTAGTTCAAACCATTCAACCGCATCCTTTACAGTATCGATCACCTCCAATATCTCGATCTCCGGTTCCAGCTCTTCTAGGATCCTTTGCAATCTTCTGAAAGCCGGAGCTTCATCCTCTATGATCAAAACCCTTATACTCATCTTTCTGCTTCAGCCAATTGGATCAATGGTACTGATACCTGAAAGATCTGCTGATTATGGATAATGTCAACAGACTTCTCACTAAGATATTGATATCTTTTCTTGATATTCTCTAAGCCTGTTTTGGTAGAATTCATAGCTAAGGTCTTGATATTTAATCGGTTCTCAACTATCACTCTGCCATTTTCATCTGTGTAGATCTCTATATGAAGTGGTTCAGATTTGGAAATCACATTGTGTTTCACGGCATTTTCTAAGAGAATTTGCAAGGTGAGTGGTGCAATATGATTGTTCATTTCTTCCTCAGCAATATGGTAGCTAACCTTAAGGTTTTGAGGATATCTGATTTGCAGCAAGAACAAATAGGAACGAATGAAATCCAACTCAGTTCTCAAAGTTACCAGCTCCTTGTTCTTGTATTGAAGGATATATCTATACACTTCTGAAAGCTTTTCTGTAAAACGTACGGCCTGATCCTGATCTTCCGGTATTATGGCTGCTAAG
This sequence comes from Bacteroidia bacterium, assembly GCA_030429925.1. Classification (GTDB taxonomy): domain Bacteria; phylum Bacteroidota; class Bacteroidia; order Flavobacteriales_E; family Vicingaceae; genus UBA1494. Next base: position 18,366 of record JAUIGQ010000033.1, read on the forward strand.
GTATTTAGGCTATTGAATAGAAAGTGAGGAGAGATCTGGTTCTTGAGTGATTCCAATTGGGTTACGATCTGTTCCGTTTTTAGTTTTTCTGCCTCAAGGTTGGATTGATTCCATCGGGCGTAGAAATAAGTGAGTTCGTAGATCATGGCCACCATAACAGAGATGAATAGATTCTGTAAAAAGTGGATCCAATAAGATTCAATGTCCCAAAGCAGTTCAGGAACAAAGTAGTTGAAAATAGCCCTGAAGATCAGATCGGCTATCCAAATATATAAACTAACAAAAAGGGTTGTCAAGATCAGTCTTTTGCTGGTTTGTTTGATCTTGGGGAAGCGTTTTCTAAAATGAGAGATGATCATAAATACACCTTGCCAGAATACAAAGCAGATCAATATGGTTTTGCCGATCTCGGCAATTGATGGGACTGCCTTATCACAAAAGACAAACGCCAAAAAGAACCCTAAGGCGGGAATACCAAAGAGCCTGGCGTGTTTTTCTTTTAGTTTGATCAATTTGAATTTCATAGGGCAATCAAAAGTATCTCAAAGTTAAAGGCTTTTGCCGCTTTGACAACTGAGCCAAAAGTGAAGCCGTTAAATTGCTGTCTAAAGCCGAATTTCCAATCCTCAAACCGCATTCCTCTCATTTTTACTCCTTTCCTTCTTCAAGGATGATCTTTTCGGTTTCAGCCATATTAATGGAAAGCTAACATTTCTTCCTGTCTTCTTTTGCCCCATAAATTTTTAAAAAATGAAGACAAGAAATCTACTTAACGCAATCAGATCTATTACTTCAATTGGATTGACATTGCTTTCCCTCTCACTCTTTTCTCAAACCCAAACCATTAGAGGTAAAGTGGTTGATGCAGATGCCGCTTCCCCTTTGATCGGAGTGACAGTTGCTGTTTTGGATACCGAACCCATCATTGGTGCTTCTACCGACCTGGATGGTAATTTCATTTTGGAGAATGTGCCTATTGGTAGAAAGGATATTCTTTTCTCTTATATAGGATACAAGAATCAGGTAAAACCGAATGTATTTATTACCGCAGGAAAGGAGGTAATTCTTGAAGTTAAGCTGGAAGAATCTGTTGAACAGCTTGAAGAAGTGGTTATTTCAGCCAATGGGAAAAAAGAGGCTGTGAATAATGACTTGGCCAAGGTGAGTGCAAGAACGTTTAGCTTAGAAGAGGTTACCAGATACTCTGGGGGAAGAAACGATGTAGCTCGCTTGGCCAGTTCTTTTGCCGGAGTGAGCTCGCCCAACGATTCTAGGAATGATATTGTCGTAAGAGGGAACTCCCCAACCGGACTATTGTGGAGGATTGAAGGAATTCCAATTGCCAATACTAATCACTTTTCAACTTTTGGAACAACGGGTGGGCCTGTTAGTGCATTGAATACGAATGTCTTAAAAACTTCGGATTTTATTACAGGTGCTTTTCCGGCTGAATATGGCAATGCCAATGCAGCAGTCTTTGATGTTGAATTGAGAAAAGGAAATTCTCAAACCAATGAGTATACCGCACAGATGAGTGCTTTCAGTGGCTTGGAATTTATGGCTGAAGGTCCAATCGATAAGGAAAAGGGCAGCTCCTTTCTTGCTTCTTACAGATATGGAATAGCAAGTTTAGCAGCCACTGGTACTTCTGCTACTCCCTACTATCAAGATCTTTCTTTCAAATTGGATCTAGGTAAGACCTTCCTGGGTAATTTGTCGATGTTCGGTATTGGTGGAATCAGCAGCATTGATTTTTATGGAGATGAGATCCAAGAGGATGACATTTTTGCCGACCCTTCTGTAGATGCTTTTGTAGAGTCAGGATTGGGAGTAGTGGGAGTGAAGTTGGTAAGTTCCCTATCTGAAAAGGCCTACCTGAAAACATCATTGGGAATATCAACCAATAGATCCCGATATACTCAAGATAATCTGATCAAGGTGAATGGTGAGACCATCGCTAAATACAAGGCAACTGAAGTAGAGGATATTGAGACAAGGTATACACTTAGCTCTACTCTCAATAAAAAGTATAACGCCAGATTCAGTCTTAGAAGTGGAACAGTTCAAGAGCTATATAATATAGATGCACTTACAAAAGACAGAGACAGAAGAGTGGACATACCGGATGAAGATATGGATGGCGTACCGGATTTCTTTAGAGTTGGCAGAGATCTAGACGAATGGTTCTTGCTTTCACAATACTTTAGCCAAGGATCTTACAAATTCACTGATGCATTGAGTATTACAGCCGGTTTGCATGCCCAGTACCTTAGCTTTAATGATGATCTTGTATTAGAACCAAGAGCAGCGATTTCTTATCAGATTAACCCAATTCAAAAGATCAGTTTTGCATTCGGTCAGCATTCTCAAGTTGTTCCCTTTCCTGTTTTATTCTTGAAAGAACCAAATGAAAATGGAGAATTTGTGGCCAGCAATGAGGAGTTGCAGTTTATGAGATCTAATCACTATATCATAGGTTATGATAGAAGTCTTGCCGAAGATTGGAGGTTGAAAGTGGAAACATATTATCAAGATCTGTACGATATTCCGGTAGAGAAATTGTCTTCTTCCTACTCAGTTATTAATGAAGGGGCTGATTTCGTATTTGAAGAAAGAGGAGATCTGGTCAATGAGGGAACAGCTAGGAATTATGGATTGGAACTTACCTTGGAAAAGTTCTTCAGCAAGGGATATTATTTGCTGATGACCGGTTCAGTTTATGAATCTACCTATAAGGGAAGTGATGGTATTGAGAGAAGTACAGCCTTCAATAATCAATTAGTAGGGAACCTCTTGGCTGGAAAGGAATGGAAGGTTGGAAAGGACAAAAGGCATGCGATCACCTTTGATACCAAGGTTACAACTTCACAGGGTAATCCTTTTACCCCAATTAATTTAGAGGCAACAAGAGCGAATGAAGGTCGACATGTATATTATGAAGATAGAGCGTTTAGTGAACGTTATGATGATTACTTCCGCTGGGATGTAAAATTTGGGTTTAGATTGAATGGAAAAGATAAAAAGATCTCTCATCAGTTCTTTGTAGATCTTCAAAATGTATTAAACAGAGAAAATGAATTTGTAAGAAGGTACAATTCAGTAACTGATGAGATCAATTCGGTAACTCAGATCGGATTCTTCCCTGATGTGATGTATAGAGTACAATTTTAATTGAGTCATGAGTTTGAAGGAGGAAGGAAGGGAATATGTTCCATTGCGGATTGCAAAATGCATCAACTACGAATCATACTAACTTCCTCAACCCTTCTTTAATCATACATACCTTGAATCTATTTATATTATTCTCAGCTTTGTTTATTATATATTTCTTAATCACATAACCCCCGCAGCCTTATAATCAAAGAATCAATTCCCTTCCTTTTATCTTTATTTTTTTCCGCTTATGTGATTTCAGTATTGATTAAGAGCAGCTTATGAGGAAGTTTGAGTATTATGAAATTGTTTAATTCTTTCTTATCACTGCTCTTTCTACTACTATCTTTCTCTGCATTTTCTCAAGAGATCACCGGGAAACTGCTTAATAGCAATGGAGAACCTCTTTCTTTTGCAACCGTTCAATTGCTGAATGCCGATAGTAGCTTGAATAAGGTTGAGACTTCAAATCTTTCTGGTGAATTCTCTTTTAAAAGATTAGATGCCGTGAAGTATTTTGTAGCAGTAAGTTATGTAGGCTACAAGACCTATACAAAAAGTGTTGACCTGGCAGTTGAGAATGGTAACTTGAAGACGATCGAGCTGGAAATGGCATCTACTGAACTTCAGGAGGTAGAGATCGTTGAAGAGAAACCCATAGTTGAGGTAGAACCGGATAAAACGGTATTTAATGTCAATAAGAATTTATCAACTGCTGGCGATAATGGAATCGAACTGCTTCGGAAAGCACCGGGTTTGCAAGTTGACAACAACGACAACATTCTGGTTGAGGGGAAGTCGGGGTTAACTATTTACATCAATGGTAAGCAATCCTATCTGCAGGGACAGGATCTTACAAATTATATCAAGAGCCTTCGTGCTGAAGAAATAGAGAAGGTAGAGATCATTACGCAACCTTCCTCCAAATACGATGCAGCCGGTAATGCAGGTATCCTGAATATTGTTCTCAAAAGAGAGAAAGGTCTTGGAACCAAAGGAAGTATTGCCAATACATTCACCTACGGCGACTTTGGAAGAAATAATACTACCCTAAATCTGAATCACAGAGCAAAAAGTTTCGCACTCTTTGGGAACTACTCTCATTTTCAAGGAAAGAGCACCAATTTCTTTGATATGTACAGAGAGCAGGCAGGAAATTTCTTTGAAAATAATACAGACTCAGAGCATGATCTAATGAACGATAACCTAAATATTGGAGGGGAATACTATCTGAGCAAAAGAAGCACTCTTGCAGTATCCTTGATGGGAAGCATCAACTCTCATGACCAGACAAACGAATCTGCCACAGAGATAGGCAACCAAAGGGAATTGGTGATAGACAGTGTTCTCTTAGCTCCTAATAAGATTGAGAGTGGCAACTCTAATTACACCGCCAACTTGAATTATATTTATGAAGATACCAGCGGAAGAAAGTTAGAATTGAACTTCGATTATGTCGATTTTCACTCGGAAAGAGATAGC
>JAUIGQ010000034.1 GCA_030429925.1 Bacteroidia bacterium
TAGCAGAATTAACTCTCATGATCATAATGTTTTCCTTCTCTCCATTTCCATCATCTTCGATCTCTTTGATTACTTTCACTCTAACCTTTTGTCCACCATTAACGGCATCTTCGTGGATCTCTTGAAAATTGAGCTCAACTCCTTTTTCCTTTAAGAATTTTTCCATCTCCTCTTGATCTTCCAAGTTGAACTCCTTTTTATATTCTTCCACTTTTCCATTATCGTCCTTCATGATGACCACTTTCATCTTACCTTCCATCTGATCTTCTGAAGTTTTCAGTTCCTGAGCATACAATGAAGGAATTGATATCATTGCTGCTAGAATAAATGCATTTAGCTTGTTTGAATTTTTCATGATTATAGATTTTAAATTTTATCCAAAGCTAGAATGAAGACAAGGCCACAAGCGTTAAAGCTGCGCCAAAAAGAGTTAAGGAAAAGTTAAAGTGCTTTAAAAGGCCACCTCCCCTTCCTACATTTACTGTCATGAGCAAGAAAACCATATGGTTGATCATCACTTTAATGAGCATTAGCTTAAAAGGCCTATTGAGTTTTCAAGCTTATTGGATCCTCGATTCGTACCAAGAGAAGAAGGGTGAACTTGAAAGAGATGTTCAAAAAGCACTGGCCCATTTAGAAGATGCAATTGAAAATGAAGAAGCCCTCGTTTTTATCAAAGGAGATCGGGATCATTTCATCCACGATAGCTTGAAGTCTGAGGATGATTCATTTGAGTACATCGCCGACTTTAGCTATGAGAAAGATGAAGATAGCGTGCTAAAGGATGTAAAGACCACATATAGGTTCAAAGCATCAAAGGGTTTCGAGGGAGGAATGATGATCGTGGATGATGATATTAAGGAAGTTGATGTTATCAATCTGAGGGATAGTGTCAGGTCCCATATCACGCTTGTACAAAGATTCAAGGAGAAGAAATTTGAACTTTCAGAAGCCATTAATCAGATCGCTATTGAGTTTGCCTTTAAGGAGCGCACCTTTCAAGATAGAATTGCTTCACTATCGTTTGATTCACTCCTTGAAAATTCACTTAAGAAAGAAGGGTTAGATAATCTAGCTTACCAATTCAGCCTTGAAGACCTTTCCAATGACAGCATTGTCTTAAACGATTTGAATGAGAGCAGTCCAAAAGGAAAATTAAATTTCGACAGACTGATATTGGTTGATGACACTTCAAAGGGTGGTTTGTTAAAACTTTATATAGGAGACAGTTCCGCCTATCTCTTGAAAAGCATTCTCCCTATTTTGGCTGTGTCTATTTTGCTTAGCTTACTATTGCTCTTTACCTTCTTTTTTACCTTGAAAAAGATCTTCTTGCAAAAAAAGTTGTCTGAGATGAAAACTGATTTCATCAACAATATGACTCATGAATTCAAAACCCCTATCGCTACTATTTCCTTGGCAGTTGATTCAATCTTTCACCCTGAGATATTAGGTAAAGAAGGAGAGCTGAGAAAATTGGGAGGAATTATTAAAAAGGAAAATGAGAGAATGCATAAGCAGGTGGAAAGGTTACTGCAAACCGCGCTTTTTGAGAAAGGAAAGGTCAATTTTAAGAAAGAGGTGGTATCAGTTCATGAGTTGTTGAATGAGATCAAAGACATCTATTCAATTGGGCCTGCCAAAGAGAAGCAGATCGAGATAGAAATGCAATTAGAAGCCGATAGGGATAAGATCATTGCCGATCGATTGCATCTATTCAATGCTTTGAGAAATATTGTTGACAATGCCATCAAATTCAGCTTGGAGAAAGCAGAGATCAAGATCAGCTCTTCTTCAAAGGATGGAAAACTCACAATAGAAATTGCCGACAAGGGAATAGGAATGAGCAAGTCAACCATGGCTCACATCTTTGATAGTTTCTACAGGCATACTGAAGGGGATCTTCATACTACAAAAGGTTTTGGATTAGGTTTAGCCTATGTAAAGGAAGTAATTGAAAACCTTTCGGCAAAAATTTCTGTAGATAGTGAGTTGCATGCAGGTAGTTGTTTCACACTTGAATTTGACCTTAGCAATGAAGCCTAAAGCCAAAATACTTCTGGCAGAGGACGAGCTCAACTTCGGAACTGTTCTGGAAAGCTATCTCAAGCTTGCCCAATTTGAAGTTATTTGGTGTAAGCATGGAAAAGAAGCCTTTTCAAAACTGAAGAAAGAACACTTTGATCTTTGCATATTGGACATTATGATGCCCGAAATGGATGGCTTGACCTTGGCTAAGGAGATCAAACAATTCAGAGCTGACCTTCCCTTTATCTTTTTAACAGCCAAGTCAATGAAAGAGGATGTTCTCAAAGGATTTAAGATTGGAGCTGAAGATTATCTGACCAAACCCTTTGACTCTGAGATCCTGATTGAAAAGATCAAGGTCATACTTAGAAAGGTTGGTAAAAACCAATTGAAGACCAAGGCAGAATACAAGATCGGGAAGTACAAGTTCAATCCTTCCAATAGGATACTAAAGTTGGGAAAGGAAGAAAGAAGACTTAGTCCGAAAGAAGCTGCTCTCTTAGAAGAACTGTGTATTTGCGAAAATGGGATCTTATCCAGATCTAAAACACTACAAAAGATTTGGGGAGAAGATAGCTACTTTACAGCAAGATCAATGGATGTATACATCGCAAAGCTTAGAAAGTACCTGGCAGAGGACGAGCAAATAGAGATCCTCAACATCCACGGAAACGGTTTTGAGTTCAAGACAAGTTAAGTGCACTCTTCATTTGGTCAATTATTTTGAGGAAGTTTGAAAAGAAATCAAACTGAACAATATGAAACGCCTAAGCCTAGTATTCTTTCTGTTCACCTCTCTTTTCATCTATTCCTGTGATTATATTGGAAACTGTGTAGCTCCGGAAGGAGAGCAGATGAATGTAAATCTTGACCTTGATAAGTTTCACGCCATTACATTGTCATCTGCCATCAATGTGATCATCGAACAAGGGCCTGTGCAAGAGGTAGAGGTTATTGCTCCTAAAAATTATATTGAACTCCTCAAAAAAGACGTGAGCAATGGTCATTGGAACATCGACTTCAAAAAGTGTTTGAAAGAATCAAAATTGGTTGAGATCCACCTTACCCTTGAGAATTTGGATGATATAGATATTGATGGTTCAGGTACAGTTAGAACCAATAGTATTTTTAAAGGCGATGATATTGAATTGGATATCAATGGAAGTGGCAATATTCTAATGGAACTTTCATATAAAAGTATTGAAGTAGATATCAATGGTTCAGGTGATGTGAACTTACAAGGTGAAACAAAAGAGGTAGAAATTCAGATCAATGGATCAGGTGATGTCAATTTGGAGGAATTGATCAGTGATAATTCCAAGATCAGGATCGATGGATCAGGTGATGTTCTGGTAAATGTGAGCAACGAAATTGACGTTACCATCAATGGCAGTGGAGATGTTCGTTATACGGGAAACCCCAGAGAGATCAATAGTAAGATCAATGGTTCAGGAGAGTTTGGTCAGTTTGAATAAGCTACTTATAGATCAAATATTTCTGTCTGATCCTTTGAAAGTTTTCCAGGTCTTCTTGCCAGCTGTCTCTTATCTCTTTTTCGCTTAAGTTAGCTTTGATCTGAGCTTTCAATCGATCTGTTCCTGCCAATAGATCAAAAAAGGAATTGAAGAAATTGTCCTTATTCGGATACTCCCTATAAAACTCCAATAAATATGATAATTCCAACCTCTTCCCTCCTTCTTTCTGTCGCAGATCAACACCAAAACATTTCTCTCCATTTAACTTTGGGTTTGATGCACCTAAAGTAGGTTTAGGTGTGAAGGAATAGCTGTATTTCTTATTAAAAGCAGGATGCCCGGCTTGCTGAAAGGGTGCATCTGTTCCTCTTCCAACACTAATTGGAGTTCCTTCAAACAATGCCAAGGAAGGGTACCAATCAATCGATTGCATATTAGGTAAGTTTGGAGATGGAGGAATGGGGAACTCATATTTTGAATCTCTCTTAAGATTCTGACATCCAATTACGATGAGCTTGCATTGCAAACCATTGCCCAACCAACCTTCCTCATTGATCATCTTGGCATATTCTCCTATACTCAGTCCATAAAGCAATGGAACAGGATGCAATCCAACAAAGGACATTTGTTCATCTTTCATAACGGGCCCATCAACTTTATCCATATGAGGATTTGGCCTATCTAAAACCAAGACTGTAATGCCATTTTCTGCGGCTGCTTGCATGATGTAGTGTAAGGTAGACAGATAAGTATAAAAACGAACTCCAACATCTTGAAGATCAAAGACCATTAACTCAATACCATCCAACTGATCCTTCCTTGGTTTCTTATTATCACCATACAAAGATGTCAGAGGCAGCTTACTGACCGGATCTATTCCACTTTCAACCTTTGCTCCTGCATCTTCTTTTCCCCTAAAACCATGCTCAGGGGTAAAGATCCGCTTGACTTCAACATTCAAGGATAATAAGGAATCCAAAAGGTGAGTTTTGGAGATGAGAGAAGACTGATTAGCTACCAAGGCAACTTTTTTATCCTTTAGAAATGGCAAGTACTGTTCTACATTTTCGGCACCCACCTTCACACGACTGCTATCCACTTCCTCAACTAGAGATCCATCATTAACTTTATCTTGCTTCTCTTCGGCTGTTGATTGGCACCCAAAGAATGGATATGAAAATAAAGGGAGACACATTAGGCAGATTAAAACTGCAATCTCCTTTAAAACCCTAATTTTATTTTTTACAAAATCTATCAAACTAAGAGGCCTTGAATTTTGAATACTTCTTTGCAAAGAAAATAATAAAGGGAGGAAGTCACTCATTTTCAACGCCAATTGTAAGAATTTCTATCATTGCCATTGCTTTAGGCATTGCTATGATGACCCTTTCTCTCACCATTGTAGAGGGTTTTCAAAATGAGATCAAGAATAAGATCAGTGGGTTTGGCGCCCATATAAGCATAAGCAAATATGAATCGAGAGGTTTAATGGAAGCAGCACCTCTTTCGCTCAATAGAGATTTCATCCAAGATCTAAGGAAGAATGAAAACATTTCACTGGTTCAACCTTATGCATACAAAGGTGCAGTTCTAAAGACGGACAAAGAGAATCAGGCAATCATACTTAAGGGAATAGACCAGGATTACAATTGGGGTTTCTTTGAAGATTATCTGAAAGAGGGAAGAGTCCCGAATATTAAGCGATCAAAGAACTCCAAGGAAGCATTGATCTCTGAAAAATTAGCCTCAAAGCTTCAATTGGGACTGGGTGATGACTTTCTTCTTTATTTCGTTCAGCAGCGACCTAGATTCAGAAAGTTCAAAATAAGTGGGATCTACAATTCAGGCTTTGGTGAGTTAGATGATCAAATGGTCCTATCAGATATCAAGCATATTCAAAAGATCAATGATTGGGATGAAGATCAGGTGAGTGGATTGGAGATCTATTTGAAGGATTTTGACAAGCTTGAAAAAAGCTTGACAGAAGTCAAGGAAACTATTGATTATGATCTGTCAGCTAGATCAATTCGTGAAAGCAGGCTTGACATATTTAACTGGTTAGAGCTGCAAGATATTAATGTCTTGATCATCATTGGACTTTTGATACTTGTATGCGGCATTGATATTATTTCTGCATTGCTCATCCTCATCTTGGAAAAAACAAGAAGCATTGGCATTCTTAAGGCTTTGGGAAGCAGAGATAGCAGTATTAGGAAGATATTTATATACAATGCCTCCTATTTGATCATATTGGGATTGGTCTTTGGAAATCTGGTTGGATTGAGCTTGGCCTACCTCCAGAAAGAGTATGCCTTTCTAACTCTGCCTCAAGAAGCTTATTTTATTGATCGAGTTCCCATAGAATTCAATTTCCTCAAATTGGCTTTATTGAATCTGGGAACTTTATTGGTTTGCATTTTAATGCTGATCCTTCCCTCTTCTATCATTTCTAAGATAGATCCTTCCAAGTCAATACGCTTTGATTAGTAGATATGCACTAGGTATCTAGACCACTTCCTGCAAAAAGAGTTTGAATGGCTTTTTTCTTTCTTCTTTTCTCTTTTCACTTCCTATGAACCCAAAGGCTTTTTCTACCTTTGTGCCAGCAAAGAAAAAAATGAAATATTACAACAACATACTAGAAACCATAGGAAATACTCCCTTGGTTAAATTCAACAAGATCACTAAAGATATTCCGGCACTTTGTTTAGCCAAGATCGAAACCTTTAACCCCGGACATTCCATCAAAGACAGGATGGCTGTAAAGATGGTGGAAGACGCAGAGAAGGACGGTAGATTGAAACCCGGTGGTACCATCATTGAGGGAACGTCTGGAAATACCGGAATGGGTCTGGCATTAGCGGCTATTGTAAAAGGTTATAAATTGATCTGCACCCTAGCTGATAAGCAGTCGAAGGAAAAGATGGATATATTGAGAGCAATGGGTGCAGAGGTAATCGTATGCCCTACCAATGTTTCCTCTGAAGACCCAAGGTCCTATTATTCAGTAGCGAAGAGACTGAACGAAGAGATCCCCAATTCATTCTATCCAAATCAGTATGATAATCTTTCAAACAGGACGGCCCATTATGAGCAAACCGGACCGGAGATCTGGGAGCAAACCGATGGAAAGATTACTCATTTAGTGGTGGGTGTTGGAACTGGTGGAACAATTTCCGGTACCGCCAAGTATTTGAAAGAGAAAAACCCAAATATCAAGATCTGGGGAATTGATACCTATGGTTCAGTTTTCAAAAAATATCACGAAACAGGAGAGTTTGATGAAAAGGAGATCTATTCTTATATCACTGAGGGAATTGGTGAGGACATCCTACCTAAAAATGTTGATTTTGACCTGATCGATCACTTTGAAAAGGTGACAGATAAAGACGGAGTGATCATGACCAGAAGGTTAGCCAGAGAAGAAGGCTTCTTTATGGGTAACTCGGCAGGATCAGCTGTTGCAGGATTGTTACAATTAAAGGATAAGCTGAGCAAGGACGATGTTGTAGTAGTGATCTTCCACGATCATGGAAGCAGGTATGTTGGAAAAATGTTCAATGACGACTGGGTGAGAGACAGAGGATTCATGGAGAAGGAGAAAGTTAACGCACTTAGTCTTGTGAACCATCATGGAGAGAAAAAATTGATCACTGCTTCACCTGAAGACGATCCAGAGGAAGTAATGAGCCTGATGACCAAGTATAAGATCTCTCAGGTACCTGTTAAGGATGGAGATAAATTTATTGGGTCGTTGAAAGACAATGAGCTTTATACGGCTTTGTTGAAAGGACCAAAAGGTGACTCCGGAAAGGTAAAGGATTATATGTCTGAACCTTATGAATTTGTTGATGCCAACGCAAGCTTAGAGGAGATCGCTTCTAAGATCGATAAGCAAAACCCAGCTGTTTTGGTGAAGAACAGAGCCGGCGAGACACATATCATCACCATCCATGATATTATTGAGGCCTTGAACAACTAATGCAGTTATAAACAATTGATTTTCAATTAAAAGTTGTGATTTGATCTTTCCATCACCTTGCTATTTATATTTTTATGGTCTATAGTCAAGGTGAATGATGCGGCTAATTGCCTTTCTTATTCTTTATTCGATTAGTGTAGCTCTATCAGCTCAGGATAAGAAAGTAGGTCTTGTACTAAGCGGTGGAGGTGCATCCGGATTAGCACATGTTGGGGTTCTAAAAGCCCTGGAAGAGAACCAGATCCAGATTGATTTTATCGTTGGAACGTCTATCGGAGCATTAGTAGGTGGCTATTATGCCTCTGGCTACACTCCTGAACAGATCGAAATGATCGTGAATTCAGAAAGCTTTAGAAATGCAGCTGACGGAATTGACAACATCAAGCATCTTTACTATTTCAAGGAACCGGAGATTGAGCCGGACATGATCAGTTGGCGCTTTAGTGTTGACTCCCTCTTGGGCACGAACATCCCCAATAATTTTGTTTCATCTGATCCGATTGATCTTGGATTGATGCGGTATTTTGCTCAGGCCAATGCTGTAAGCAATGAAAATTTTGACAGCTTAATGATCCCTTTTCGCTGTTTGGCGGCAAACATCACCACAAAATCTCAAAAGGTCTTTGACTCAGGTCAAATGGCATCGGCGATCAGAGCTTCAATGACCTACCCCTTTTTCTTAGCTCCGATTACCATTGACGGAGGAGTGATGCTTGATGGAGGACTCTTCAATAACTTCCCCTATGATATCATGTGCGAAGAGTTTGATGTGGATTTTGTCATAGCCAGCAATGTTTCTTCAAAATTAGAAGCACCTACAGAAGACAATCTTGTTTCTCAGATCAAGAATATAATCATTCAAGCCCCTAATTTTAACACAGAGTGTATTGAAGGAATAGTTATAGACTCCGAAGTAGAGGATATCGGGACTTTCAATTTCAATAAGAATGAAGAAATAATTCTCAGAGGATACGAAAGTACCATTCAACTAATGGATTCCATAAAATCTACCTTAGGACAAGAAAGGGCCTATCAGATCCAATCAAAAAGGGAAAAATTCAATCAAAAGAAACCAGAGTTATTATTCGACAATGTTAGCTTGGATGGAATTCACCAGGTTCACGGTAAATATTTTAGAAAAGAACTATTTAGAAAGAATACAGTATTTGATTACGACCGATTTGAAAGGAAGTTCATGAAACTGACGGCTGATGAAAAGATCAGAAGCATTTATCCCGTTGCCATCTACAACCCTTCCGATAGTTTATTTGGTCTTGAACTCAAGGTAAAGAAGGAAAAACCATTCAATGTGAAATTTGGAGGCGTTATCTCTTCCAAGCCCTTTTCCACCGGATTTGTTGAGTTGGAGTATCAGGTTTTAAGGTCAACCGGGCTAAAGGCGAGTGGAAATGTATATTTCGGAAACTTCTACAGTTCGGCTGAAGGCGGCTTTAGGTGGGATGTGCCATTCATCGTTCCATTTTTCATAGAGGGAAGCTATACAGTAAACCAGTATGACTTCTTTAACAGCAGATCTACATTTGTTGAAGAAGATGATCCTCCCTATATAATATATTCTGAGAATTATGCTGAAGGGCAAATTGGACTTCCCATCACCACCAAAGGAAAACTCTTGCTTGGTGGAAGCTATACCTGGCAAAACTTCAACTATTATCAATCCGATAATTTTGAGAGAGGCGATACTTCTGATCTCACCCAATTTGAAGGTTATTCTAGTTTTGCAAAGTTTCAGATCAACACACTTAACCATAAACAATATGCAACCAAGGGAAGCAAATTGCAATTGATGGTAAGAAATATCTACGGCCGAGAACAAACTACACCCGGATCAACTGCTTTGGATAAATCCTATACTAGCTCCATTAGAACCTGGTGGATTGCAAAAGGTACTTATGAAGACTATTTCTTTCAGAAAAATGCATTTAGATTAGGATTGCTTGCAGAAGGAGTTTACTCTGATCACCCATTCTTCCACAACTATACGGCCACTGCTTTGAGCATTCCTGTTTTCGAACCTCTCCCAGAGAACAAAACTCTCTTTCAAGAAACCTATAGATCACTGAGCTATTTGGGTGCGGGACTTAAAACTATATATACGATCAATGACAAGGTGGATTTCAGGGTGGAGGGATACGTCTTTCAACCTTATCAGGCCATAAGACCTGATCAAATGGGTAAGGCAAAGTTTGGGGAAGAAGCTATTGACCGAAGCTTTATTGCCACTTTTACAACCGTATACCATTCGAGAATAGGCCCACTTGCTCTCTCTTTCAATTATTATGATGATACACCTGAACCGGTAAGTATCCTTGTTCACTTTGGTTATGTGATCTTCAATAAGAAAGCCTTTGAATAAAAAAAGGGCGACCCAACGGGACGCCCTTTATATCAGTTTTAAGAGAACTTATGCTTCTGCTTTCGGTCCGCCAAAATTCATTGGAAATTGAGGGCCATCTGATTCAGTGATCGCTCCATTCTGACTTTCGAACTTTGCAATATTGTCTTGAAGTGCCTTCATTAACCTTTTAGCATGCTGTGGAGTCATCATGATCCTTGACTTCACTTTAGCTTTTGGCAAACCCGGAAGAACTTTAATAAAGTCCAACACAAACTCAGAATTTGAATGACTTATGATCGCCAAGTTTGAATAAACACCTTCTGCAACCTCTTCGGTCAATTCAATGTTCAACTTTCCATCCATTGCCTCTTCAGGCTTCTTCTCATCACTCATAATATCTGATCTTAAAATTAACCTTCAGCTTCAACAGCCTTCTCTTCAGCTGGATTTGTTTCCTTAGCAGATTTCAGCTTCTCGTATTCTTCCTTGTTTCCAACGATATGGTTTTGATATTCTCTCAAACCGGTACCGGCAGGGATCAAGTGTCCTACGATCACATTTTCTTTCAATCCTTCTAAAGTATCTTCTTTACCATTTACCGCAGCCTCGTTCAAGACTTTAGTAGTCTCTTGGAAAGATGCAGCTGAAATAAAGCTATCCGTTTGAAGTGAAGCTCTGGTAATACCTTGAAGTACAGAGTTAGAAGTAGCAGGAACTGCATCTCTTGCAACGACAACTTGCTTGTCTTGACGTTTCAATTTAGAATTCTCCTCGCGAAGTTTTCTTGGAGAAACGATCTGACCTTGCTTCATGCTGTCAGAGTCACCTGCATCTTCAATGATCTTTCTTCCAAAGATCCAATCATTCTCTTCGGCAAAATCAATTTTATTCACGATCTGCTTCTCAAGGAATCTTGTATCTCCCGGATCTTCAATGATCACCTTTCTCATCATTTGTCTAACGATCACTTCAAAGTGCTTATCATTGATCTTCACACCTTGTAGTCGGTATACTTCCTGTACCTCATTTACAAGATACTCTTGTACTTGAGTAGGTCCTTTGATCGCCAAGATATCTGCCGGAGTAATCGCTCCATCAGAAAGTGGCGTACCAGCTCTTACGAAATCGTTCTCTTGAACAAGGATGTGCTTAGAAAGATTGATCAAGTATTTTTTGACCTCACCGGTTCTAGACTCAACGATCACCTCTCTGTTACCTCTCTTGATCTTACCGAATGATACGATACCATCAATCTCAGATACAACAGCAGGATTCGATGGGTTCCTTGCTTCAAATAGTTCAGTTACTCTTGGAAGACCACCGGTGATATCACCCGTCTTACCGGAAACTCTAGGGATCTTAACAAGTGTTTTCCCACTTTCGATCTTATCTCCTTCTTTCACAACAATGTGTGCTCCAACCGGTAGGTTATAAGTCTTGAGAACCTGCTTCTTACCATCCAACAATTTGATCTCAGGGATCAACTTCTTGTCTCTGGTTTCAGTAATTACCTTCTCGGTAAATCCTGTTTGCTCATCGGTTTCTTCCTTATAGGTTATCCCATCAAGTAGGTTTTCAAACGCAATGGTACCTTTCGCCTCAGCAATGATCAAGGCATTGTATGGATCCCAATGACAGATCTGATCTCCTTTCTTAACTTTTGAACCGTTCTTCTTCTCCAGGATAGATCCATAAGGAATCACATTTGTAGTCAAGGCGATCTTGGTCTTAGGATCTAGAATTCTAGCCTCAGCAGATCTACCTACAACAATAGTTACCTTATTTCCATCTCTATCTTCTCCTTCAACCGTTCTCAACTCATCTATCTCAAGGATACCATCGTATTTGGCTTCCACTCTAGACTCGTCAGCGATCTTAGATGCCGTACCACCCACGTGGAATGTACGCAGTGTCAACTGTGTACCCGGCTCACCGATCGATTGAGCAGCGATAACACCAACTGATTCTCCTTTTTGAGCCATTCTTCCAGTCGCCAAACTACGTCCGTAACACTTAGAACATACTCCTCTCTTCATCTCACAAGAAAGCACAGATCTCATCTCGACCTCATCGATCGGAGATTCTTCAATGATCCTTGCAACTTCCTCAGTTACTTCATCACCAGAAGCTACAATAAGATCTCCTGTATTTGGATGATAGATATCGTGAACGGTAGTTCTACCTAGGATTCTATCATATAAAGACTCAACTTCTTCATCGTTCTTGATCAATGCTGAAATAGCAACACCTCTCAGGGTACCACAATCTTCATCAGTGATAACAACGTCTTGAGAAACGTCAACCAATCTTCTTGTCAGGTAACCTGCATCCGCAGTCTTCAATGCTGTATCGGCAAGACCTTTACGCGCACCGTGAGTTGAGATGAAGTACTCAAGAATAGAAAGTCCTTCTTTAAAGTTCGAAAGAATCGGGTTCTCGATAATTTCCTGTCCGGTTGATCCAGATTTCTGCGGCTTCGCCATCAATCCTCTCATTCCTGAAAGCTGACGGATCTGCTCTTTAGAACCTCTCGCCCCTGAGTCGAACATCATATAAACTGAGTTAAACCCTTGGTTGTCATTCTTCAATCTTTCCATTACCGTATTCGTCAAACGAGTGTTGGTATGCGTCCAGATATCAATGATCTGGTTGTAACGCTCGTTATTGGTAATGAATCCCATATTATAGTTGTTCCATACCTCAGATACTTGCTCTTGAGCTTTGCTCATCATCTCTTCCTTAGCGTCAGGGATGATCACATCTTGAAGGTTGAACGACAATCCGCCTTTAAATGACATCTCATAACCCAATTTCTTGATATCATCCAAGAAATTAGCGGTTTTAGCAGTTCCGGCAGTTTTCAAGATATCACCAATAATGTCTCTCAAGGATTTCTTGGTCAACAACTCATTGATAAAGTCTACCTCTTCAGGAACTACCTGGTTGAAGATCACCCTTCCACAAGTAGTTTCGATCAACTCACTCTTGCCTCCTTTTGTAACTCTTACCTTGATCTTAGCATGGATATCCAATCTCCCTTCGTTCTTCGCAATGATCACTTCTTCCGGAGAGTAGAATATTTTTCCTTCACCTTTAACTTCTCTATCCTTGCTGTTCTCTCTTTCTTTGGTCAAGTAGTATAGACCCAATACCATATCCTGAGAAGGCACGGTAATAGGAGAACCATTAGCAGGGTTCAAGATATTGTGAGATGCCAGCATCAATAACTGAGCTTCCAAAATGGCAGCATTGCCCAATGGCAAGTGAACAGCCATCTGGTCACCGTCGAAATCTGCGTTAAATGCAGTACACACTAATGGGTGTAGTCTAATTGCCTTACCTTCGATCAATTTTGGTTGAAATGCCTGGATACCCAATCTGTGAAGAGTTGGGGCTCTGTTCAGAAGCACAGGATGTCCTCTCAATACATTCTCCAAAATATCCCATACAACAGGCTCTTTCTTATCTACGATCTTCTTAGCCGACTTAACAGTCTTAACAATACCTCTTTCGATCAACTTTCTGATGATGAATGGCTTGTAAAGTTCTGCAGCCATATCTTTTGGAAGACCACATTCATGCAACTTAAGATCTGGACCTACAACGATCACAGAACGAGCTGAGTAGTCTACCCTTTTACCCAATAGGTTTTGACGGAAACGACCCGACTTACCTTTCAAGCTATCACTCAATGATTTTAGAGCTCTGTTGGAATCTGTCTTAACAGCTGAAGATTTTCTTGAGTTATCGAACAACGAATCAACAGCTTCCTGCAGCATTCTCTTTTCGTTTCTCAAGATCACTTCAGGAGCTTTGATCTCCATCAATCTCTTCAATCTATTATTTCTGATGATCACTCTTCTGTACAAGTCGTTCAAGTCAGAAGTAGCGAACCTACCGCCATCCAATGGAACCAATGGTCTCAATTCAGGCGGAATAACAGGCACTACCTTAACGATCATCCATTCAGGACGGTTCTCGATGTGCTCATTTGCCTGACGGAAAGCTTCAACAACTTGAAGTCTCTTAAGAGCTTCGTTCTTACGTTGCTGTGAAGTTTCAGTATTGGCCTTATGTCTAAGCTCGTAAGAAAGACTATCCAGATCCAATCTCTTCAGCAGTTCGTAAAGCGCATCAGCACCCATTTTGGCGATGAACTTATTTGGATCTGTCTCTTCCAGATATGCATTTTCCTTTGGAAGCGTATCCAATATATCAAGATATTCTTCTTCTGTAAGGAAATCCAGATACTCTAAAGGCTCGCCTTGAGCATTCTTTGCATTCCCTGCTTGAACTACCACATATCTTTCATAATAGATGATAGAATCCAGCTTTTTGGTTGGAAGACCTAATAGATAACCGATCTTATTCGGTAGAGATTTGAAATACCAAATGTGAGCAACTGGAACCACTAATGAGATGTGACCCATTCTCTCTCTTCTAACCTTCTTCTCAGTTACTTCAACTCCACATCTGTCACAAACGATCCCTTTATATCGGATTCTCTTGTACTTTCCGCAATGACATTCGTAATCCTTTACAGGTCCGAAAATCCTCTCGCAGAACAAACCATCTCTTTCAGGTTTATACGTCCTATAATTGATGGTCTCAGGCTTCAAAACTTCTCCATGTGATCTTTCGAGGATCATTTCCGGGGAAGAAAGGCTTATTGTGATCTTAGAAAATCTGCTGTTTTCTTTTTTATCTCTTCTAAAAGCCATGTTTATATTGTTGAGTTTATAATCTAATTAATTAATGATCAGTTCTTGAATTCCTTAAACAGTGGCTTTCTCTTCCTCTGTTAAAGTGATGTTCAATCCCAGACCTCTCAGCTCGTGTAGCAATACATTGAAAGACTCAGGAATACCAGGTGTTGGCATTGATTCACCTTTCACAATTGCTTCGTAAGCTTTTGCTCTACCCATCACATCATCAGACTTGATGGTCAAGATCTCTTGAAGGATATTGGCAGCACCAAATGCTTCCAGTGCCCAAACCTCCATCTCACCAAAACGCTGTCCACCAAACTGGGCTTTACCACCTAGTGGTTGTTGCGTGATCAATGAGTATGGTCCAATAGATCTTGCGTGCATCTTATCTTCAACCATGTGACCTAGTTTCAGCATGTAGATAATACCTACTGTTGCAGGCTGGTCGAACTTCTCACCTGTACCTCCATCGAAGATCTTGGTTCTTCCGTACATAGGAATACCGGCTTTCTCAGTATAAGCATTGATCTCGTCAATACTTGCACCGTCGAAGATCGGAGTTGAGAATTTAACACCCAACTTTTCTCCTGCCCATCCAAGTACAGTTTCGTAGATCTGTCCAAGGTTCATCCTTGAAGGTACCCCCAATGGGTTAAGAACGATATCAACTGGAGTTCCATCCTCTAGGAATGGCATATCTTCCTGTCTTACGATCTTGGCTACAATACCCTTGTTACCGTGTCTACCGGCCATCTTATCACCTACTTTCAGCTTTCTCTTTTTAGCAAGATATACTTTAGCAAGCTTCATAATTCCGGTTGGCAATTCATCACCAACGGTTAGAGCATATTTCTTACGCTTGTATTTTCCAATGATCTCAGTTGCCTTCATATTGTGATTGTGCAACATGGTCTTGATGATCTGGTTCAGGTCATCAGAGGTTGTCCAATTCTTGTAATCTATGAAAGCAAAATCATCGATCTTCTGAAGAACTTTCTGAGTGAATTTGGTTCCTTTTGGAATGATCTCTTCATTATAGTAATTGGTAATTCCTTGAGCGGTTTTTCCATTTACTACTGAATAGAGCTTTTCGATCAATCTTTCTTTAAGCTCTGCCAACTCCTTCTTCTCTTCATCGTCAAGCTTAGCAATTAGATTCTTCTCTTCTGCTCTTGATTTTCTATCCTTAACTGCTCTTTCGAACAACTTCTTATCTACAACAACTCCTTTGGTTGATGGTGGAACTTTCAATGAAGCATCCTTCACATCACCTGCCTTATCTCCAAAGATCGCTCTCAATAGCTTTTCTTCAGGAGTTGGATCAGATTCACCTTTTGGAGTGATCTTACCGATCAAGATGTCGCCTTCCTTAACTTCAGCACCAATTCTGATCAATCCGTTCTCATCAAGATCAGCAGTTGCTTCTTCACTAACATTAGGAATATCAGCTGTCAATTCTTCAACACCTCTTTTAGTATCTCTAACTTCAAGAGTGAATTCATCAACATGAACAGAGGTGAACAAATCTTCAGAAACAACTTTTTCTGAGATCACGATCGCATCCTCAAAGTTGTAACCTTTCCATGGCATAAATGCCACTTTCAAGTTTCTACCCAAGGCCAGCTCACCTTTCTCCGTTGCATAACCTTCACAAAGTACCTGACCTTTAGAAACTTTCTCGCCTTTTTCAACAATAGGCTTCAAGTTGATAACCGTGCTCTGGTTAGTCTTCTTGAACTTGGTCAAATAGTATGTCTTGGTAGCATCGTTGAAAGATACTAGCTCATCTTCCTCAGTTCTATCGTAAGTAACGATGATCTTGTTAGCATCAACATATTCGATCACACCATTACCTTCGGCGTTGATCAATACTCTAGAGTCGATAGCAACTTGCTTTTCAAGCCCAGTACCAACAATAGGAGAATCAGGCTGCAACAAAGGCACTGCCTGACGTTGCATGTTTGATCCCATCAAGGCACGGTTTGCATCATCATGCTCCAAGAACGGGATCAATGATGCAGCAATAGAAGCAATTTGGTTAGGAGCAACATCCATAAGAGTTACCTCTTCCGGAGTAGCCAATGGGAAATCACCTTCGTATCTGGCTTTCACTCTTCCACTCTCAAATTCTCCGTTGTCCTTAACAACAGCATTTGCCTGTGCAATAGTTTGCTCGTCCTCTTCTTCAGCACTCAGATAAACAATATCCTTGGCTTTCAATCCTACTTTACCTTCATCTACCTTTCTATAAGGAGTTTCGATAAATCCTAGTCTGTTCACCTTAGCATAAACGCAAAGTGAAGAGATCAGTCCAATGTTCGGACCTTCAGGAGTTTCGATCGGACAAAGTCTTCCGTAGTGAGTATAGTGAACATCCCTTACCTCAAAACCGGCTCTTTCTCTAGAAAGACCTCCAGGTCCTAATGCAGACATTCTTCTTTTGTGTGTTACCTCAGAAAGTGGATTAGTTTGATCCATGAACTGAGATAGCTGGTTGGTTCCGAAGAATGAGTTGATCACCGAAGAAAGAGTCTTCGCATTGATCAGGTCAGCAGGGGTAAATACTTCATTATCCCTTACGTTCATTCTTTCACGGATGGTTCTGGCCATACGTGCCAAACCAACACCGAATTGATTGTACAATTGTTCACCAACTGTACGAACCCTTCTATTACTCAAGTGATCGATATCATCAACATCAGCCTTAGAATTGATCAATTCGATCAAGTACTTAATGATTGAGATAATATCTTCTCTTGTCAAGATCTTTGTGTTCTCTTCGATCTCGAGGTTCAATTTCTTATTGATCCTGTATCTTCCAACCTCACCTAGATCGTATCTGGTTTCAGAGAAGAACAACTTATCAATTACCCCTCTTGCAGTTTCCTCATCAGGTGGCTCAGAGTTTCTCAATTGACGATAGATATGCTCTACCGCTTCTTTCTCAGAGTTTGATGGGTCTTTTTGAAGCGTATTATAGATAATCGCAAAATCAGCAGAATTCACATCCTCTTTGTGCAGGATGATCGTTTTTGTACCGGAATCCAGAATTGGATCAAGGTGCTCTTTCTCCAAGATCGTCTCACGATCGATCACAACTTCGTTCCTTTCAATAGAAACCACCTCACCGGTATCTTCATCTACGAAATCCTCTACCCAAGTTCTAAGAACCCTTGCGGCAAGTTTTCTTCCTAGAGATCTCTTTAATGCAGCTTTGCTCACTTTGATCTCATCGGCAAGATCGAAGATATCTAGGATATCCTTATCGAACTCGAATCCGATCGCTCTCAATAGTGTTGTTACTGGTAACTTTTTCTTTCTATCGATATATGCGTACATCACATTATTAATGTCTGTAGCAAATTCGATCCAAGACCCTTTGAATGGGATCACTCTGGCAGAGTACAATTTAGTACCGTTCGCATGACGCGACTGTCCAAAGAACACCCCAGGAGATCTGTGTAACTGAGAAACTATAACCCTTTCAGCTCCATTGATAAGGAAAGTTCCTTTTGGAGTCATATAAGGGATAGTACCTAAATATACATCTTGCACGATGGTTTCGAAATCCTCGTGCTCAGGGTCGGTACAATATAATTTCAACTTGGCCTTCAATGGAACCGAGTAGGTCAAACCTCTATCGATACATTCTTCTATATCGTATCTAGGGGGATCAACAAAGTAGTCTAGGAATTCCAATACGAACTGATTTCTGGCATCAGTAATTGGGAAGTTCTCGCTAAACACCTTGTAAAGACCTTCAGAGTCTCTATTCTCAGGTGAAGTATCTAATTGAAAAAAGTCTTGGAAAGACTGTAGTTGAATATCCAGAAAATCAGGATAGTCTAGTGTATTTTTTATGGATGCAAAACTAACACGTTCTGCAAATTTTGGAGTTGCTGCCTTAGCCATCTCAAGAAGGGATTAATTATTACTTAGTAACAGGTACAAACAACGAAGGGTTTAGGACTCATCCTGAAAAATCAGGATGAGTTCTAAACCTTTAAAATATTAGTTGCGGGGTAGTTTACTTAAGTTCAACTTCCGCTCCTGCCTCTTCTAATTGCTTTTTAAGAGATTCTGCTTCGTCTTTTGCTACACCTTCCTTAATAGGTTTAGGTGCTCCGTCTACTAATTCCTTAGCTTCTTTCAATCCTAGTCCGGTCAATTCTTTAACAAGCTTAACTACAGCTAGTTTAGAACCTCCAGCAGCTGTCAATACAACATCGAAGTCAGATTTCTCTTCTCCGGCTGCATCACCAGCACCACCACCAGCAGGTCCGGCAACAGCAACTGCAGCTGCAGCTGGCTCAATACCGTACTCGTCTTTAAGGATATCTGCTAATTCATTAACATCTTTCACTGTCAAGTTTACTAACTCTTCAGCAAGCGCTTTCAAATCCGCCATTTTATTCAGTTTTTGATTTTTAATTTATATGAGTTGAGAGTGCGTACAAATTATTCTGCTCTTTCGCCAAGAGCTTTAACCAATCCGGAGATCGTATTTCCACCTGATTGAAGGGCAGAAACAACATTCTTCGCAGGAGATTGAAGGATCGCGATAATATCTGCGATAACTTCCTCCTTAGATTTGATCTCAGAAAGGGCATTAACTTTATCATCACCAATGAAAATTGCCTCTTCAATAAAGGCCCCTTTCAATATCGGACGATCATTATTCTTTCTAAATTCCTTGATCAGCTTAGCCGGGGCATTACCAACCTCAGAAAACATGATAGAGGTATTTCCCTTTAACAGGTCATAAAACTCTTCATAGCTTCCTTCAGCAGCTTCCAAAGCTTTACGAAGCAAGGTGTTCTTCACCACATTAAGAGAAACTTCTCTTTTGTGGGCTAATCTTCTCAGCTTACTTGAGCTATCTGCATCAAGATCTGAGATATCTGCTAAATAGAAGATTGAATTGTCATTCAGCTTCTGCTGCAGATTTTTTATGATTTCTTCTTTCTCTGCTCTTGTCATTTTTTCTATATCTAATGATTAGAGATATAATGTTTTAATCCTCGTCTACGAACCTTTTGGTGTCGATCTGAACACCAGGAGTCATTGTTCCTGACATACAGATACTCTTTAGGTAAACACCTTTGGCCGCAGCGGGCTTTAATTTTACTACGGTTTGGATCAATTCCAGTGCATTTTCTCTCAGCTTATCTGCTTCGAATGAGTCACGACCGATGGAAGCGTGGATGATACCGTATTTATCAACCTTAAAATCGATCTTTCCTGCTTTTACATCTGAAACTGCTTTTGCAACATCCATGGTTACTGTTCCCGACTTTGGGTTTGGCATCAAACCTCTTGGTCCAAGTACTCTACCCAATGCACCAACTTTACCCATAACTGAAGGCATAGTGATGATCACATCAACGTCAGTCCAGCCACCTTTGATCTTTTCTACATATTCATCCAATCCAACAAAGTCAGCACCGGCATCTTTGGCTTCTTGCTCCTTATCCGGAGTAACCATTGCCAACACTTTCACTGTTTTACCAACACCATGTGGCAGAGCAACTGTACCTCTGACCATTTGGTTGGCTTTTCTTGGATCTACACCTAAGCGAATGCTCAAGTCGATAGAAGCATCAAAATTCACCGTAGACATTTCTTTTACAAGAGCAGAAGCCTCCTTAAGAGTATACTTCTTTTCTACATCTACTTTGCTAAGAGCTTCTTTTCTCTTTTTTGTAAGGGTTGCCATAATCTATATCTATTGCACCTCCTATTTAAAAGGGTTTCTGCCCTTTAACGTTAATACCCATGCTTCTTGCAGTACCTGCTACCATGCTCATGGCCGACTCGATCTTGAATGCGTTCAAGTCTTCCATTTTGTCCTCTGCGATCTCTTTTATTTGATCCCAAGTAACAGAAGCAACTTTCTTACGGTTAGGCTCAGCTGAACCTGATTTAACCTTTGCCTTTTCCAACAGCTGCACTGCAGCAGGTGGAGTTTTAATTACGAAATCAAAAGACTTGTCACTATATACAGTGATCACAACTGGTAGCACTTTTCCGGCTTTCTCTTGTGTTCTGCCGTTAAACTGCTTACAGAAATCCATGATATTCACACCCTTGGCACCCAAGGCTGGTCCTACAGGAGGAGATGGGTTTGCCGCACCACCTCTGATCTGTAACTTAATGATTCCGCTTACTTCTTTAGCCATTCTCTTAATTCTTATAAAAAACTAAATCTCTATTATTTATACAGGTTGATCAGGATTCCTTCTCTACCTGCAGGAAGCTCAATTCTAATGGTTGTTTTCTACCGAAGATCTTCACCATCACTTTCAATTTCTTCTTCTCTTCGTTGATCTCTTCGATAGTTCCATTAAATCCGTTGAAAGGACCGTCAATAACCTTAACTGACTCTCCAACGATATATGGAATATTCAACTCTTCTTCACTTTCGGCAAGTTCATCTACTTTACCGAGTATTCTATTTACTTCATTTTGTCTCAATGGAAGTGGCTCTCCTCCTTTTTCCGCACCTAAGAAACCGATCACATTGGTGGTATTCTTAATAAGGTGTGGGATCTCACCGGTAAGGTTTGCTTCTATTAGGACATAGCCCGGGAAGAAACTTCTCTCCTTACTTACCTTCTTTCCATTTCTGATCTGATACACTTTTTCAGTTGGGATCAAGATCTGACTCACATAATCTTCCAGTCCCTGACGATTGATCTCATCTTCAAGGTAGAGTTTCACCTTTTTCTCCTTACCGCTAATGGCTCGGACAACATACCACTTTTTAGTGTTCTCGCTCATATTGACAACTCCTTCTACCATTAAAACAAGCTATAGATGTATTCCATCATTCTGCTGAAAGTACTATCCATAAAAAAGATAATCAGCGAGATGATGATCGAAGCGATCATTACCACAACACCACTACTCTGAAGCTCACTCCAGCTTGGCCAGCTAACCTTGTTCATCAATTCGTCTGTCGACTCCTCAATGTATGTTCTAATTTTCGACATCTATCTTCTTTACTCTATTCGGGTTTTGCTCAATTGCTCTTCCCGTTTATTTAGCACGGGTGGAGAGACTTCCCTCGACTCCGCTCGGGATAAACTTCTCGTCTATCGACCTCATGCCCTTATTTAGCACGGGTGGAGAGACTCGAACTCCCAGCCAATGGTTTTGGAGACCACTACTCTACCAATTGAGCTACACCCGTAAATTTTAAAGCCGCAAAAAGGTATCCGCCAGCTGACGGACACCTTTCACAACTAAAAATCTATAACCAATTATTCAATGATCTCAGTGATCTGTCCGGCACCTACCGTTCTACCACCTTCTCTGATCGCAAACTGAAGACCTTTGTTCAAGGCAACTTTATTGATCAATTCAACTGTGATAGTTACGTTATCACCAGGCATCACCATTTCTCTTCCTTCTTCAAGGATGATCTCACCGGTAACATCTGTCGTTCTCAAGTAAAACTGAGGACGATATTTGTTTTGGAATGGAGTGTGACGTCCACCTTCTTCTTTCTTCAAGATATAAACCTCAGCTTTGAACTTAGTGTGAGGAGTGATAGATCCTGGCTTGGCGATTACCATACCTCTAGAAATATCTTTCTTTTCAATACCTCTCAACAACAAACCAACGTTATCTCCAGCTTCACCTCTATCTAGGATCTTACGGAACATCTCAACACCTGTAACAGTTGTTTTTCTTCCGTCAGCACCCATACCGTTCAATTCTACTTCTTCACCAGAGTTGATAACACCGGTTTCGATTCTACCTGTAGCAACTGTACCACGACCAGTGATCGAGAATACGTCCTCAACTGGCATCAAGAATGGCTTGTCAGTATCTCTAGGAGGAATTGGAATATACTCATCAACAGCATTCATCAATTCCATTACTTTCTCTTCCCACTGAGCTTCACCGTTCAATGCTCCAAGAGCAGAACCTGTGATGATCGGAGTATTATCTCCATCAAATTCGTAGAAACTCAATAGTTCTCTTACTTCCATTTCAACAAGCTCAAGTAGCTCTTCATCGTCTACCATATCAGCTTTGTTCATGAAAACAACGATCTTAGGCACACCAACCTGACGAGCCAATAGGATGTGCTCTCTAGTTTGTGGCATAGGACCATCAGTAGCTGCAACAACCAAAATAGCACCGTCCATCTGAGCAGCACCAGTTACCATGTTCTTAACATAGTCGGCGTGACCTGGACAGTCAACGTGTGCATAGTGTCTGTTTTCTGTAGAATACTCAACGTGAGAAGAGTTGATAGTAATACC
>JAUIGQ010000035.1 GCA_030429925.1 Bacteroidia bacterium
ACCTATCCCAACATTATAGCTGTCGTAAGCCTCATACATTAGATCGTATCCAACTAAGAAGATAGATTCAAATCCATTTATTAAAGGCAAGGCATACTCAATTCCAAATTTTATTAGATTGAGATCCTCCTCTTCAGAGAACTCTATTCCACCTCCTAATTCAAAGCCCCATCTTTCATTGAATTTATAGGTCCCAACTAGTAGAAGAGAATATGGATTTTCTCTTAATAGTAATTCTCCATTATAGCTTTTAACAACATATTGCTCCATGATCAAATCTCCATGCAGTCCGATCAAGAACTTTTCGCCCAGTCTGTAATTGTATGAAAATTCCCATGAGGGCACTGCCAACCATTGTTTCTCTCCACCTGAATATCCCTTGCTGAGATTGCTATGACTGATTGCAAACGCAAGTAGGTGCTTTCCTTCTGTTTCTTTTTCGGTCTCACTATGTTCCTGTGCACTAAGACTCAAGCTTGAACAAAGAAAAAAGAGAGAAAGTATAAGGTGGTATAAATAAAGACTCTTCATCTGTTTCAGCAGCTTTAATTCAAAGATGAAGATAATCTTTGGATTTCAATGGGAAACAAATAAAAAGGCCCCGAAACTTCGGAGCCTTTCAATAAAGATCATCTTCCTTTTTATTTTACTTCAAATCTATCTGCCATCATCACTTTATCTCATGCAGCAATAAAGTGATTGACACTTAAATATCAAAATAAGGTATTGTTTCAAAAGATTGTTTTTCAGAAACTCTGGAGTCCTCTCTAAATCCCGGATTCTAATTGAAAATGGTCAAATAATAATTGAAGCATCAAGGTTACTCAATCCAGTTATTAGATGAGATGTAGGAATCTCAAATTTAGCTTCTTAATCAATCTTTTATTGTTATGAAACCGCAACTTTCAACCCTCAGATCAAATGCTAATTCTAAAGCATATTTTAAAACACTATCCATATTCTTTCTTTTATGGTTCTTACTTGGAAACTATTCACTTTTTGCTCAGGCATATCCCATAAGTGGAACTTCGAATGTATGTGAAGGAGATGTAGAGAATTATTCTGCCACTGCTTCGGGCCATAATTATATATGGACAGTTTCAAGTGGTAATACTTATATCAGTAATAACAATAGTGTTACGGTCAGTTGGGGATTAGCAGGTGGAGTAGATTATGTGAAGTTGATAGTTGATAGTAGTGGTGTAATCTTATCTCAAGATTCATTCCCTGTTAACATACACCAAAACCCTGAACCTATCATTACTTCCTCTTTTGATAGTGATTGTATTCCTCCTGATGATAGGAAAGATCTACCGGTCGATGACACCTTAAGTAACTGTCAGACAGTATGTGAAGGAATGGCAGTTGAATATACTACTCCATTGGTTACTGGTGATACATTTCAATGGATAGCAAGTGGAAATTTTACTAGTATTTCTGGGCAATCAACCAATCAAGCAACTGTTGTTTGGGGGAGCCCCGGACAAGGGATGATTGTAGTAATCCAAACAAGTCCAAATGGTTGCGTTACTTCGGATACTATCTGTGTAAATATAGTTTCCAAGCCAACTTCCATGTTTCATGTTAATCAAGCTGCAGGCCCTATTTATGCTTCTAATAACTCTTCATCTATACCGGCTATCAGCATTTGTATGGGCGATCAAGTATGCTTTAATGAAGATGTAACTGGTGGCAATAGTTATTTCTGGGACTTTGGAACCGGAAATACATCACAAGCAGCCAACCCTTGCGAGACCTTTCTATCTGCAGGAAGTTATGTGGTTATGCTTATTGCAGAGAATGAATGCCATTGTCAGGATACTTCTTATATAAGTGTAGATGTTCAAGAGTTGCCCGGACCGAAGATTGAATGCACCAATGTGATGTGCAATAACGGGACATTTGATTATAGTGTTATTATGCCAAATGGCCCATGTCCTAATGGAAATTATAATTGGAGTGTATCTGGTAATGGGATGATCGTTGGTGCCAATGGCTCACCCATTTTGCCAACTAATAACCACGTTGGCATTGGAGTAACAACTATTACTGTTGATTGGTCCTCAGGTCCAATTGGAACTATATCACTTAGTGTTCAAGGATGCAATGGTGTTTGCGATCAAATCACATCGGTGGATATACCTATTATTCCTCAATCCTTAGATATTGAAGGAGGTACTATAGTTTGCGTTGGTGAAGTGGCCTATTTTAACGTTCCATGTTTTCCGGGTACTACCTACAAATGGTTTATAGACAATGTGGATATTGGAGAGCATGGACATGAATTATGGTATACCTTCCCATCTACAGGAGTGTATGATATTCATGTAGAATATGAGAATGAGTATTTGAGTTGCAATGGTGTTTCTGATATCTTGCAAGTGCAAGTACTGGAGCCATTTGAGATCGGAGGTTTGGATCAGATCTGCGAAGGAACTTCAACCCTGATATCAGGACCTTCCTCTTCAAATCTAAATTGGGGGATAAAAGATAACAGTGGCAACTTTTTAACCGGAGCAGGAACTTCACAAGTGGGTGGTTCAAGCTTTACTTTTCCCTCTTCTGTTGTTCCAGGTTCATATACCGTGATCGCCTTTGATACTATTTCTCCTGTTTACTGTAATGAATATGCAATTCATTCAATAAATGTGATTCCTACCCCACCAGCTCCAACCGTGCTGAATGGATCAAATCAAATATGCGAAGGAGAGAGCTACCTTTATACCTCATCACCTTCATCCAATAACTATTATTTAAAGTGGGAAGTCTATAATAATTCAGGCCCTGTTGTTTCAAATGGAAATAGTGTAAATGTCACTTGGGGAAGTGGTACGAAATGGATCAAGCTCTATCAGATTTCCAAAGAAAATGATTGCGAATCATCACCTTTACTATTGAATGTTACTACAAAGACCTTATCGGCAGTAACGGTGAATGGAAATTCGACGGCATGTGCTAATACTGCAACGGGTTCACCAGAAATATATTCAGCAACACCAGGGAACTTTGACGACTACACTTGGTCGATCAGTCCATCAACTTTTGGGAGTATAGTTAACGGTCAAGGCAGCAATCAAATTCAAGTGTTGTGGAACAACGTCAGTGGCAATGCAACTGTATCGGTAATACCTAAAGTCTGCTCTTCTACCGGGTCAGCTGCTAATCTTACAGTAAGTATAACAAGCCCACCACCCATAACCATTTCCGGCCCTGATACCGTTTGCCAAAGTGCGGTTGAAACTTGGACCATTTCTGCAGCCTCAAATGTGACTTGGGAGATCAACAACGCATTAAATGGAAACCAAGTAGCTACAGGTAGTGGAGCCCCAATCAATTACAGTTTTGGTCAAGCCGGTTCGTTTAACTTGGTTGTCAGTGGAAATGTTGGAACCTGTAATGGATTATCAACGGCAACTAAAACAATAGTTGTCAATTCTAAACCGGTTGCAAACTTAACATACACTGGGAATATCAATTGTATTTCTCAAAATTCAGTCAATCTATCTGTTAGCGTTCAAGGAGCGGCTCCTTATACCTACGCTTGGTACCAAGATGCAACTAATTTTTATACGGGGAGTGCTAATACTCAACTAATAGGTCCCGGAGCTCTCTTTACAGGTGCATATAGAGTGGTAATTACTGACGCCAATGGATGTACCTCATCTTCAAATATTGTCAATGTTAGAGACAATTGTAGTGGCGGTAGTGGTTCAGGAGGTTGTAATCCAGTGCCTGGTCATTATGAATTTGACACCATTCCTTCAATTGTTTCACCATGCACAAATGTTGACTTTAATGCTGTTCCATTTGGAGGAGTGCCTCCTGCTTCTAGCTATACTTGGCAGATGGCCAACTTGGCAAGTTTAAGCGGGCAGAATGTTAATTTTAACTTCCCTGCTAGTGGAGTATATCCAATAAGTTTGGTGACTACTTATGGGTTAGGAGATTGCAACAAGATCTTTACTCAAGATATTCTAGTTCCACTTCAGGCTGATATGAATATCAACATTAGTTGCTCCGGAACTTCCTTAGTAGTGGATCTTGAAAGTACAACAGATGTATATAGTGGTCCATTAAGCAGTTGGTCACATGATTGGACTGTGTTCCATAATGGAAGTCAAGTTGGACCTAGCTATACCGGTGTAAATGTCTCTAATGTATCAGGGCTGATCTCAGGAAATACCTATATCATAAGGCTAAGGGTATATAAAACAATCACTTGGAGTGGGCAAACATTCTTGGCTGAATGCGAAATTGATGTCCCATTTACAATGCCATACCCGGCAGCCGCTTCATTTTCTGCTACTCCAGCATTAGATGTATGCGTTGGAAATCCAGTAAGCTTTTTTGATACCTCGTTAGGTGATATTGTAAGTTGGGATTGGGATTTTGGAGACCTATCCGGCATCACTACCCAAAATCCAGAGAAGACCTATGAGACAGCAGGGACTTATTACGTAACCTTGACTGTCACGGATGAATATGGGTGTACCAATACTTCTTCTCCTTACACAATCATTGTGCATCCAAATAACTTGACTGGATCATTCAGCGGTATACCAACTGCACCTTTATGTCCGAATTCCTCTCCGGTGAATATTTCAATTACTGCATCAGGGTCATCTGGTTACTCCTACAATTGGTCAACTGGTAGCACTACAAATTCTATCAGTACCAATCAAAGTTCGAATAATTATGTAACTGTAACCGATCAGTATGGATGCAAGAAAAGCTTTGGTCCTGCCATTGTTGAAGTTGATGAGATCCCTGTCCCATTTATTCAGGGGGAGAATATTGTCTGCTTGGGAGAGAATGTAGAACTGTCAGCGAACTATGGGCCTAATTACAATTATCAATGGTTTAAGAATGGGAATGCTATGACTGGAGAAACAGGTACAACTTTGAGTGTTGCTGAAGCTGTCGGTACATATACCTATACACTAGAATTAACTTCTGCAACTCCTTGCACAGAGGAATCAGTGCCTTTTGTGGTCGATGTAAAGGCATTGCCTCCAATTCCAACCATTAGTGTCAACCCAAGTCCGGCATGTCCTTCGATTCCGGTAACCTTAACAGTTACTAATGCATCCAATTATTCATTGATCAATTGGACAAATGGAAGCAGTGGTTCGCAAATGACTACTACTACCCCAGGAATCTATTACGCTGTTGGAACAGATCAGTTTGGATGCAAAAGCCAAGCAAGCGAAGAAGTTTTTGAACTGCCTGATTTTTGTGGATTCATGTGTGGTTGCTATGAAGATTGCATAGAAGAAGGTGATACCTTTTATTTCCCCGGAATTAGTGGAACTTACCTCTACTGGGAGTGGCAGCAAAATATTTTGGGAAGCTGGAATACTATTGCCAATCAAACAGGATCCGGGACTGTGAGCCCATTCTATGCTACCACGCCTGGAAACTATTCCATTCGGTTGTTTGTAACTACTTTGGATGGATGTTCAGGTGAATCTTGTGAAGCTGATATTGACCTCACTATATGTGGAGGAGACACTATCCCGGAAGAAGATTGTGAAGGTTTAGCCTTGATGGAACACATTGATTGCTTTGTAGATGAAAATGGGATCGTCAATTATAACTTTTCAATGTTTGTTGACTTCAATCCTCCAGGCAACCCTTGCTCCTATTATACTTATACAGTTATTACTCCATCGGGATCTGTATATAATTTGAATCCGGGTCAAATAAATGTTGGACCAAACTTTATTAGTGGAATATGGAATACCGGACTGTCATACCATCCGAATCAACAAGTCTGTTTCACTGTGATCGTGTATGACCCATGTACAGAGAAAGAGTGTAAATTCGAATTGTGTTTCACGGTGCCTGAGTGTGGAGAAGATACTTCTGAGATTGATCCCTGCGACGGAAGTGTGGATCTAGGAGCTGTCAATTGTTTTGTTAATCAGAATAATGAAGTAACATTCAATCTTCCTTTTAATGTTAACTTCTTTGACTATAGTGGATGCACTCAGTTCAACACTACAATAGTTCCTCAATTTGGAACAACTATGGGAATTAGCTGGTCAAATATCACAGGAACCGGTTCATATCCATATACGATCCATTGGAATACCCAACAGTCATTTATTGCTGCAGGAACCTATTGTTTTGATATTATCATTACAAACACCTGTGATGAGAGTGAGTGTGTCTTTCATGTCTGTTTTTATACAGATGGCTGCGGAGAGATTAATACAGAAAGAAGGTCCAATAAATCAATAGATGAACAAGTAGTGAATTCAGAGATTGCTATTTATCCAAATCCTGTTCAAGAAGAATTAAAAGTTCTTCTGCCTACAGATGATGAGTACACTCTGGAGATCTACAACCTCAATGGACAACTAGTTCATCAAAAGATTGTTCCTTCACTTAATAATAGATTGGTGCCAATCAATACTGCCGACTTTGAGGCTGGAGTATA
Organism: Bacteroidia bacterium; assembly: GCA_030429925.1. Classification (GTDB taxonomy): domain Bacteria; phylum Bacteroidota; class Bacteroidia; order Flavobacteriales_E; family Vicingaceae; genus UBA1494. Next base: position 6,443 of record JAUIGQ010000035.1, read on the forward strand.
TGCGATCAAATGCTATAACAGCCACTTCTCTAAAACCTTGAAATTTGTAGTCAAGAAATAGTTAGGTAGAAGTTGAAAGTTTAGGGTCAATAAAACTACTTCAGTTTTATTGACCCTAATTTTTTAAAAGTTGATTTACAGATGATCTTTTAGATTTACTTACAGGGATTCGATCACCATTATCTAATAGAAGAAAGCTTCCGTCACCTCTATGGAATTCAACAATATATTTTGGGTTTACTAAGTGTGATTGATGTACTCTGATAAATCCATATTCTTCCAAAAGAACATCATAGTGCTTTAATGTTTTAGCAACTAATATTTCTCTATCCTTACTCTTAACTCTAATTCTAGTATAATTGCTTGAAGCTTCGAGTCGTATCAATTCCTCAATTTGAAAATATTTGATCCCACCTTTAAATGGAACCCCAATCTTATCGAACCTACCTTTCTTGTTTCCTTCTATGAGTGTATGAATATTCTGATGATTATTTGAAGATCTTTCCTTTGAATTTGCAGATTCAATTGCATTTAGTAGGTCCTCTGGGTCAATTGGTTTAGTTATGTAATCAAGTGCGTTTATTCTTAAGGCTCTGATAGCATACTCACTATGAGCTGTAATAAATATGGTTTGAAAATCATTAAAATCCACCTTTTCCAATAGCTGAAAACCATCTCCATCAGGCATTTCAATATCTAGAAATACTAGTTCTGGCTTTGACTTATTAATCAGTCTAACAGCATCAGCAACATTTGTTGCTTCGCCGATAATCTCGATTTTGCAGTTGAAAAGCATCAGAACAGCTTTTAAATTCTCAATGGCCTTTCCTTCATCGTCTATAATTACGGCTTTCATCCTGTATTAATCTAATTCTGGCTTTTGGGTTATCAATGGTAAGTTTAAACTAAAGCGGGTGCCCTTCTTATTACTATTTGGGTCTATTGCTTCTATAGAAAATTCAATCTTCCTTTTATATAATTGCTTGATCAGATCCAATCTTTTTTGAGTTGTTCTTAAAGCAGAATTTTTTCTCTTCTCCAAAGAGCTGTTCGAATTATAACCAACTCCATTGTCTTCTATTCTAATTTTGAGATTATCTCTTGACGTGGAAATGAAGAGTATTATAGTACCTCCTTCTTCTAATGGTGCAATGCCGTGCCAGATAGCATTTTCGACAAAGGGCTGCAATAAGAGAGTTGGTATGTATATAGATTTTGAAGGTATTTCTTCATCTAGATAGATGATATAGTCAAGTCTATCACCCAATCTTAATTTTTCAAGATCCATATAATTCTTTAATGCTTTTAGCTCTTCTTCTATGGTTATAAAAGTGGCCTCCGAATTCTCAAAGATGGTCCTCATGAGCTTTCCAAATTTTCCAATATAACTTATAGATGACCGCATATCCTGATGAAGCAGTCCATGTGAAATGGAATTGAGTGAATTAAAAATAAAATGTGGATTCATCTGGGCACTTAATGCCTTATTTTGAGATTTTATTAGAGCAGTTTGAAGGCTGCTAATTCTCTTGGCATTCTTTACCCTAATGTTAGAGATAAGTAAGGCTAGGATGATAATTAAAAGAACTACAGCTACTTGAAACCAACTGGTTTGCCAGAATGCAGCCTCAATGGTAAAGTTGAGAAATGAGGACTTTCCCCAATCATCATATGGGCCACCTGCTTGAATCTCAAAATTGTATTCAGATGGAGCCAAATTGCTTAATATTAGCTCTTTATCATTTGTGTAAATCCATTTATCATTAGTTGTTAATCTATAGCGATAAGGAATTTTGAATGCGTTCTGATAGGTAGGAGAAGTATAGTTGATTTTAATCCCCTTAACCGAGTACGGAACTCTAATTTGATCATTGATTGATACTTGATCACCGTCCAATTCAACAAGTTCTATAATACAATTCGGCTTTATAGGCAAATCGTAAAATAGAGAAGTATCAACTTTACATAAACCTTCATTGGTTGCTGCATAGAGGTAGTTCCCAATTATTAAGCTTGAGAAGACTTCATTAGAGATCAGACCATGATTTTCATTAAGACGTTTGAAACTAATTCCCCTATCCTCAGGATTAATTCTAAACAGGCCGCTATTTGTGGAAACAAAGAGTAATGAATTTAAGCTGTAAACATGGTTGCAATAGGTAAAAGGGATACCGTTATCACTATTGATAATTTTAAGTATTCGATCTTTATGAACTAGCAATAAACCCATATTCCTTGTTGAGATCCATGCACTATCACCTGAAATGGGAGCAATATGAGCCACATCAATACGATTAGAATAACCCTCTTCAGTCCCTACCTCAAACCATTGGTCTAACTCTTTATTATAAAATTGCAATGAACTATTTGAGCCCACGTATAAATTGAGCTTATAGGTTAATTGAACTTCTCTTGCGCGAATTGAGCTTTCCTTTGAGAAGATCTCCTCTATGTGGCTATTTGACCTGCTGTAAACCTTGTATTTTGAATTTACTCTGTAGATGAAATAATCAATTTCATTGACAGTTAGACTGCCTTTAAAGCTTCCATTTGTAAACATGAGCCCATCCTTCCAAATGGAATAATCAGATCTTAGATATTCTCCATTTTGTACTCCGGGAATAACAAAGTTTCTGCTCTCTATTCCAACTAATTTTGCTACTCCTTCTCCAGCATCACTTATTTTAATGATTTCTCCCTTAGCATTGGAAAAGAACAAGCTTGAGTTATCTTTCTTTAAAGATGTTACTCTGCTTCTAGAATTGAATATTGTATCATTAATTTCAGATATACACTCAGCTTTAAGATTTGGAATATAGAATACTCCATTCTGATGTGAACTAAACCAATACCCTCCATCTCTATCTTGTTCAATGCTTGTAATTGAGTATTCATTTAAAAGGTGAAAAACTTCTTTGATACCGCCATTGCTTAAATCATAGCCGATTACACCCTTGTTGAAGTAGCCTATCCACAATAAGCCTTCCCTGTCTAAAAAGTAGCTTTGAGTATTAGTGTAATCCTGAGAATAATATCGGGCAGTTTGTCCTACAAGATCTGTCGTAATTATTCCATGATGACTATTAAAATATAATCTATTGTTTAGGCTGTCAAATGCATGTGTAGGAATGCTTGGGGAATTCTTCTTTGAGTAAGTATTGCTTGGCATCTTTATCGAAGAAGTAGATGAATTCAAAAGACTTAAATTTAGCCGGCAGTTGGCCTCATGATGAGCCTTATGGCCTACAATAAAATGCTTTTCGCTATAAGATCTGATCAGATGATTATAGTTGTTCTTTTCAACGCTAACAGAACCACTTTTTTGATCAATCTTAAATATGTCTGCATTGTAATTGTAGGTATATATGGTATCACCTTGTATAAATAACCCATTGAGGATACTTCCTCTAGTGTAAGATTCTAGTTTCTGATTGAAACTTGGACAATGCATATTCATGTCTGCATAGTCGAAGTATATTAACTTGCCAGAATAAGAATAAAACCAAAGCCTCCTCTTATCCTCTTCTTCAAATATTCCAAATATGGATCTGACACATATGCCTGTTGAAAAAGTGAAATTCTTAAATTGATTTCCATCAAATCGACTTATTCCATTGTCAGATACAAACCACATAAAGCCTTCTTTATCTTGATGGGTTTGATAGATCTGAGAACTTGGTAATCCATCCTTTGTAGTATAATTTCTAGTTATCGGGCTAAAACAATTAGCGGAATACCCAGTAATTAAATTAATACAAAGGATGAAACTAAAAATGAATTGTATTGCGCGAACCATGCAATTCTAATTACTTTAGAATCAAGTTGTCAAGATATGAAAATTGATCTATTGGATGGTCTGTGAGATCAGAAAATGTAGATTATTTGATACAAAAAAAAGGCCCCGAAACTTCGGAGCCTTTTAATAGAGATCATCTTCTTCTTTATTTTACTTCAAATCTATCTGCCATCATCACTTTATCCCATGCAGCAATAAAGTCTTTGACAAACTTCTCTTTAGAATCAGATTCTGCATAAACCTCGGCCAGGGCTCTTAGTTCAGAATTTGATCCAAAGATCAAATCTGCTCTTGTGCCTGTCCATTTGACCTCTCCACTTTTTCTGTCCTTTCCTTCAAAGGTTTCCTGAGCATCTGAAGTAGCGCTCCACTTGGTGTTTAGGTCAAGTACATTTACAAAGAAGTCATTGGTTAATTTCCCTGGATTTTCTGTAAAGACACCATGTTTTGAACCGTCGTAATTGGTGTCCATGACTCTCATACCTCCAATCAAAACTGTCATTTCAGCAGCTGTAAGGTTCAATAGCTGAGCTTTATCAACCATTAATTCTTCAGCTGAAACTTCATAAGCCTCTCTCTTATAATTTCTAAATGCATCAGCAATTGGCTCTAATGCAGCAAATGAATCAACATCTGTTTTTTCCAAGCTTGCATCCATTCTGCCGGGGGTAAAAGGAACACTTACCTGATGTCCTGCATCACTAGCTGCCTTCTCAATGGCAGCGCAGCCACCTAAGACAATTAGGTCTGCTAAGGAAACTTTTTTATTTCCAGACTGTGAAGCATTGAACTCCCCTTGAACTTTGCTTATAGCATCTAGTGCTCTTCCAAGTTCTTTAGGATTGTTCACCTCCCAGTCTATCTGTGGCTCCAATCTGATCCTCGCTCCATTAGCACCACCTCTCTTATCAGAGTTTCTGTAAGTAGAGGCCGAAGCCCATGCAGTTTTCACTAGTTCAGAAACCGTTAAACCGGAATTCAAGAGTTGGTTCTTAAGTTCTTTAATATCACTTTCATCTATTAGATCGTGATCCACTTCAGGGATCGGATCCATCCAGATCAACTCCTCCTCGGGAACTTCAGGGCCCAAGAATCTCGCTTTCGGACCCATATCTCTATGACATAGCTTATACCATGCTCTAGCAAATGCATCGGCAAATTCATCGGGGTTTTCATAAAACCTTCTGGAGATCTTTTCATACTCAGGATCCATTCTCAATGAAAGATCAGTAGTGAGCATGATCGGAGAATTCATCTTTCCATCAACATGAGCATCGGGAACTGTTCCGTCTCCTGCTCCATCTTTTGGCACCCACTGATAAGCTCCTGCAGGGCTTTTTGTCAACTCCCATTCGTAACCAAAAAGATGTTCAAAATATCCGTTGCTCCATTTTGTTGGAGTCTTGGTCCATGCTCCTTCTAAGCCACTTGTAATAGTGTTCTCAGAATGACCACTTCCCATTGTGTTCTTCCATCCAGTGCTCATCTCTTCCATACTTGCTCCAGCTGGTTCCGGACCAACGTATTTTGATGGGTCTCCGGCACCGTGTACTTTTCCGAAAGTGTGACCACCTGCGATCAAGGCAACAGTTTCTTCATCGTTCATCGCCATTCTGCCAAATGTTTCTCGGATATCGTGCGCGGCTGCAATTGGATCAGGCTTTCCGTTTGGTCCTTCAGGGTTGACATAGATCAGTCCCATTTGAACTGCTGCCAATGGATTCTCCAATTCTCTATTTCCCGAATATCTGTTGTCGGAGAGCCATTCTCCTTCAGATCCCCAGTAAACATCTTCTTCAGGTTCCCAGATATCTTCTCTACCTCCGGCAAAACCAAAAGTTTCAGATCCCATCGATTCTAATGCACAGTTACCTGCCAAGATCAATAGGTCGGCCCATGAGATCTTCTTGCCATACTTTTGCTTGATCGGCCATAAGAGCAATCTAGCTTTGTCAAGGTTGGCATTATCAGGCCAGCTGTTCAAGGGAGCAAATCTTTGTGCTCCTGAACCACCACCACCTCTGCCATCTGAAATTCTGTAGGTTCCGGCAGAGTGCCAACTCATTCTGATGAAGAATGGTCCATAATGTCCCCAATCTGCGGGCCACCATTCTTGAGAATCGGTCATCAGATCATATAGATCCTTCTTGATCGCCTTTAGATCTAGTTTCTTAAACTCCTCTGCATAATTAAATCCTTTGTCCATTGGATTAGCTAAAGAGGAATGTTGGCGGAGAATTCCCAAGTTCAAAGAGTTGGGCCACCAATCTCTATTTTGTGTTCCACCTCCGGCTACTTGTTTGACCTTGCCACCTAAAAATGGGCAGGCTGAGGTATTCATATCGTAACTTTTTGCTCCCGATGAATCAGGATGTCCATTATTTTCCATAAATGTTTGGTCTATTTATTCTAAAATCTATTAATCTATTAATCTGTTAAATGGGACTCTAAATTTACAACATCCCTTCGATTATCAATGTGACTAATGTTACAGCTTTATGACAGTTTCGTTAGAAAATTGTTTAATCAGTTAAGACTTATTTGTCATTTTCGAGAGAGCTGAATCTTAGTTCATCATTCTCCTCCATTCGGCCAATTGGCCGATATGCCAGGAGTGATATATGATCAGTATGATCTTCAACTTCATTTGTCTACCCTTTTGACAGAATATGCAAGCCTGAAGATATAAAATGCATTCATTTTAAAAGAATTTTATTGTCAGAGTCAAGACTTTTCATGAGTAGATACTCTTAAAGACTTTTGCTAATTTCACAGTTCACCATGATTAAGTGGGCAAAAAGAATCATTACAGAAAGCTCAAGATTGCTCTTGGTATTTGTTTTTATTCGGGCAACTTAATTCAATTTCATAATAAATTCAATTGATGGATAAAACGTATTACGATCCGCGGGATCTAAAAAAATTCGGACAAATTGCAGAGTTCGAACCACGTCTGGCAGAAAAATTCTTCGACTGGTATGGAGAAGTCTTCAAAGAAGGAGCTTTGACAGAAAGGGAAAAATCATTGATCGCTTTGGCTGTGGCTCATGCTGTTCAATGTCCTTATTGTATTGACGCATACACTGAAGATTCTATGCAAAAAGGTGCTTCAGAAGCCATGATGATGGAAGCAGTTCATGTTGCAGGAGCTATTAGAGGAGGGGCCTCAATGGTCCACGGAGTACAAATGATGAACAAGGCCAAGAAAATATCCATGTAGGAATCCTATGATCAAATCACTTAAAGCCAGAGGATCTGAACTTTCAGATAGCGAGAAACAATTGAAGTTTTTGAGCAATGGGATCTTTCAAGATAATCTCCCAAAATTCGAGGATAGCTTAAAGGTGAATAACCACTTTCCATTGCATCCATCCAAGATCGAGATCTTTCAATTGAATATTGGCTATATGTGCAATCAAACTTGCAAGCATTGTCATGTAGACGCCGGTCCCGATAGAAAGGAGGCAATGAGTAAAGAGAATTTGGAACTGGTTCTAAAGGTGTTGGAAGAACATCAAATTCCCAGCTTGGATATAACCGGCGGGGCGCCTGAGATGCACCCTCACTTTAGATGGTTTGTTGAAGAAGCAAACAAAAGAGGGGTGAAGGAGATCATTGTCCGTTCCAATTTGACCATTCTTCTTGCCAATCCTAAATACAAAGACCTTCCTCAATTCTTTGCAAGGAATAATGTGAGGGTGATCTCTTCTCTACCTTTCTATCAAGAAAGACGAACGGATGCTCAAAGGGGAGAAGGGGTTTTTGGAAAATCCATTGAGGCTTTGAAAATGTTGAATGAGGTGGGTTATGGGAAAAAGGGTTCCAACCTTCAGATCGATCTGGTATATAACCCAACGGGAGCATTTATGCCGGGCAGCCAAGCTCAATTGGAGGCTGAGTTCAAGAAAAACCTTTTAAACGACTTTGGAATTGAATTCAATCAGCTTTTTGCAATTACCAATTTGCCTATTAGCAGATTTCTCGATTATCTGATCGTCTCAGAGAACTATGAGGACTATATGGAGAAATTGGTCGAATTATTCAATCCTGCAGCGATTGATGGACTTATGTGCAGGAATACGATCTCAGTTGACTGGGAAGGTTATTTGTACGATTGCGATTTCAACCAAATGTTGGAGATGCAGATCGATAAAGAGGTTGGTTCACATATCAAAGATTTCGATCTGGAGTCTTTGGAAAAGAGAGAGATCAAGATCAACCAACACTGCTATGGGTGCACAGCCGGCGCCGGTTCAAGTTGTCAAGGAACAGTTGCTTAATGAAGAAGAGAGTACTCATCATATTCATGAAAAACCCTGAATTGGGGAAGGTCAAGAGTAGATTGGCTAAGGATATTGGAGAGGAAAAAGCACTGAAAGTCTATAACGATCTACTAGACAAATGCAGAATTGAATGTATTCAGGTAGATGCTGAACGCCAATTACATTACCATCTGCGTATTGATGAAGAGGACGAATGGAACTCTGCAGATTTTGCAAAATTCCTTCAGGTAAAAGGGGAGCTAGGTGAGAAAATGTCATCCGCAATTGGCAGAGCGATCAGCGAAGAGGAGGCTTCAGTTGTCTTAATAGGTTCTGATTGCTACGACTTGGACCACAATACTATCACAACGGCTTTTGAGGCCTTGAATTTTTCTGATCTAGTTCTTGGTCCGGCAAACGATGGAGGGTACTATTTGATCGGAATGAATCAAAATCACAATACTTTATTTGAGAATATCGACTGGAGCACAGATAGAGTTTTGGAACAAACAGTTCAGCAAGCAGAAAGATTGAATTTGAGTTATTTCATACTTGAAGAACTGATAGATTTAGATACTTTTGACGACCTAAAGAAGTCGGGTTATCCGAGCAATTGACAAATCGATTAAATCCTTTCAATTCAATGGAAGAGCTGTATTCAAAAGTAGCTGAAGCCTCAAAATTTCTGGAAAGCAAAGGGGTTAAGCATCCCGAAATTGGAATCATCTTAGGTACAGGTTTGGGGAAACTTGCTGAAAGTGTTCAGCCTATTGAAGTTATCTCCTATGATGAAATACCTCATTTTCCTGTTTCAACGGTTGAGTCACACCATGGAAGATTGATCTATGGCGAACTAGAAGGAAAGAAGGTGCTCGCCATGCAAGGAAGATTCCATTACTATGAAGGTTATTCAGGCACTCAGATCACTTTTCCTGTGAGGGTAATGCACGCTGCTGGTATTAAACACCTTTTGATTTCAAATGCTGCGGGCACTGTAAATCCGAATTTTAAAAAGGGAGAATTGATGCTGATCGACGATCACATCAATATGATCCCCGACAATCCTTTGAGGGGCCAGAATGATGAAAGGTTCGGACCTAGGTTCCCCGATATGAGTCAGCCATACAGTAAAGAGTTGAATTCCATGATCAAGCAAATAGCTTCAGACCTAGGATTAAAAATTAACGAAGGAGTTTACACTCCTGTCGCCGGTCCGAATTTAGAAACCAGAGCGGAATATAGATATCTGCGAATGATCGGTTCTGATGCTGTTGGAATGTCAACTGCTCCAGAGGTGATCGTTGCTAATCATATTGGATTGCCTTGTTGCGCAATATCTGTTCTCACAGATGAATGCGACCCTGATAATCTCGCACCAGTGTCCATAGCTGAGATCTTGGAAATTGCCGCTACCGCTGAAAAAGATCTAACGAAGATATATACCGAACTAGTTCGGAGAATCTATAGTAGGGAATCTCAAGTTTAGAGTTTTCATTTAAGCTTCACACTTCGGCAACACTTCGACTTCCTTCGACTACGCTCAGGACAGGCCGCTCAGTGTGACAGCTCAGGGCGGCCCCTAGCAACCTAACTTTAGTGCATTATAGGCACTTTTTAAAGTGTGAGTTTGAGTGTGCGAGCTGAGGTAAAACAGAACTCAAAATTTCGCTCTCGCTCTCTTTCTCGCTCTGTTTTGTAGCTCCACCAGGACTCGAACCTGGATCTAAAGTTTAGGAAACTTTTGTTCTATCCCTTGAACTATGGAGCCAATTGGGTTTGCTAATCTATTTTGATCACATCCTTTACTATAAAGGAAGAGGGGAAGTCAACCTTATAAACAGCCAACCATTTGTGGGCAGCTAATCGGTCTCTGTAATTACCAACCCTGATCTTGAAATTGGGCTGTTGGTATACAATGTCAGCAGATTCACTGTCGCCGAATTTACTATGGAAGCTCGATTTTATCTTCACTGCCTCCATTCTTGACCTTCCGGAAAACAGCTGGATCTTATAGCCTTCTATAACTTTTTGCTCTCGGTATCCATCAATGAGTAATTGAAGGCTGTCTTCTTCTATGACGGTCAAAGTTCCTTTCTCCTTCTTCTTTTGAACCTTGAATTGATTTATCTTTTGTTCCGGTTCTGCTGGCTGATCACCGTAATAGATCACGGCCTTGTTCACCCTTGAACGAGAAGAATCCGGTGGCAGTTCTTCCTGACCAACTAAATAAGGAGCAATGAATAAAAGAAGTATTAAAGAATATGACTTCATAGGCGGAGACAAAAATGAGTAGACATTAGCTCATCTTCCAAACTTTCACCCAAAAAAAATGCCGCAATGACATGAGAATTTGACTATGCAAGTTATTTAGAAGCATTCTAAATTAGATAGTAGGCCTTTAATTTTAGCTTAATATTAGAGGAGAATCATGTTGGGATATTAAATTTGTCCACGTTAAAAAAACGGATATTTTTACAACTGTTTTTTTGGGAGGATATAATTATCTAAGTATGAACATACTAACTGCTGCTAAACTCGCGATTTCCCGCCAAGCCCTTATTTTCTTCGCGCTTTTCTCAATGATAAGCATTGCCAACGCCAATGCCCAAGATGATATTGCCGCCGGAGAGAAACTATTCAAGAGCTATTGTGCTTCTTGCCACAGCCCGGGATCAAACCAATTAGTCGGACCTGGACTTGCAGGTGTTTATGACAAATACGAAAGAGAATGGCTTTATAAGTGGATCAAGAATTCACAAGAACTGATCAATTCAGGTGATGCTGATGCCGTTGCTGTTTATGAGCAATACAACAAAGTGTTGATGCCGGCGCAACCTGTAAATGATGGTGAGATCGATCAGATCTTGGCCTATGTTAAGGATCACAATGAGAATGCTCCGGTAGAAACAGCTCAAGCAGCAGCTGCAACTACTGAAGCTGCTTCTGCTGAGCCTAAGGAAACATCTCCATGGTTCGTTCTGATTATTATCATTGCGCTCCTAGTTGTTATTTCTGTTCTTAGAAAAGTACAACATTCATTGGCAATTGTCGATGCTAAGAAGAGCGGCAAAGAGGTAGCTCCTGAAACCTCAATGTTAGAGGGGTTATTAGCCTGGATCAATGGAAACAAAAGAATTGTCGGATTAATAGGTATTGTGCTTATTGCTCTTGTTGCTAAGGCAGGTTGGGATGCCGCAATAGGAGTTGGGGTTTATACTGGATATGAGCCTGAGCAACCTATTAAGTTCTCGCATGAACTGCACGCCGGAACAAATGGAATCGATTGTCAATACTGCCATAACAGTGCTTCCTTTAGTAAGTCTGCAGGGATTCCTTCACCTAATTTATGTATGAATTGTCATACCTACATCCAAGAAGGTCCTCAGTATGGTAAGGAAGAGATCGCTAAGATCTATGAAGCTTTGGATTTTGATCCTGTAACTAAAACTTACGGTCCTGATCAAAAGCCGATCAAGTGGATCAAGGTTCATAATCTGCCTGATCATGTTTACTTCAACCACTCACAGCATGTTACCGTAGGTAAGATCGCTTGTCAGAAATGTCATGGTCCTGTTGAGACATATACTGTTGGAAAGCAGCATGAACCATTGACTATGGGATGGTGTATCAACTGTCATAGAGAAACTAAAGTTCAGATGGATGGCAATGGATATTACGATGAGATCCACGCTAGATTACCTGAAGATTTGAAAGAAGAATATTTGGAGAATGGAACTATCACAGTTTCAGAATTGGGTGGAATTGAGTGTGCGAAGTGTCACTATTAAGAAAGCATTTTAAGAATTAGCAATTATAGTTCATGTCTAAGAAGATTAAATACTGGAAAGGAGTAGAAGAGCTACATCAAACTCCTGAATTTAAGACTGCCGAACAAAAGGAATTTTCTGAGTACTTGCCGGTCGAGAATTTTGTTGGCGATAAAGGCTTGATGGAAAGTTCAAAAACCAGTCGAAGAGATTTTCTTAAATATCTTGGATTTGGTGTAACTGCGGCTTCACTTGCAGCTTGTGAGACTCCTGTTCAAAGGGTGATTCCTCATGTGATGAAGACGGATAAGACCAATCCTGGTATTGCCAATTATTACGCAACTGCCTACAGTGATGGTCACGATTACTGTGATATCGTTGTGAAGACGAGAGAAGGTAGACCCATCAAGATCGAAGGAAACAAAAGGTCACCTGTAACTATGGGTGGAGTTAGTGCTAGAATTAACTCATCTGTTCTTTCTCTTTATGATGGCAACAGATACAAAGCACCTCAGATCAATGGAGCAGAAGTTAGCTGGGAAGATTTTGATAAGGAAGTTGGAGGAAAGCTAGGCGCTGCATTAACCAATGGAGGGAAGGTTAGAATCCTAACCGGTTCTGTGAACAGTCCTTCAACTTTGAAGCTGGTTGCAGACATCAAAGCAAAATATCCTGAGGCTGATCTAACGCATGTTCAATATGATGCAGTATCACAAAGTGGTGCACTTTCAGCAAACGAGGAAGCATTTGGCAAGTATGCCTTGCCAAGCTATGATATTTCAGGAGCCAGATCCATTGTAAGTATTGGAGCTGATTTTATCAACTCTTTCCCTAATTCATCGGCTCTATCAATTCAATATGCAAAAGGAAGAAATCCTGAGAAATCATGGATGTCTAAGCACTTCCAATTTGAAAGTTCTCTTTCCTTAAGTGGGTCTAACGCAGATGTAAGAGTTCCGGTAAAGCCATCAGAGCAAGCTGCGATATTGGTAGCCTTATACAATCATATTGCTGCTGTTACCGGAGGAACTAAAGTTTCTTCTTCCAATTCAGTGTATGCTGAGAAGGTGAAAATGGCAGCTGAGCATTTGATCGCTAATAAAGGAAAGTCAGTTCTTTTTGTTGGAGCCAATGACAAGAATATGCAGTTAATGGCTATCGCTATTAATGAGGCATTGGGTAACTACGGAAAGACTATCGATATCAATAAAACTACCAATGTAAAGAGAGGTAGTGATGCAGCTGTTAAAACTCTTGCCAATGAATTGGGTCAGGGTAGTGTAGATGCACTGATCATTGATGGAGTGAATCCGGCATACTCTCTTCCACAGGAATTAGGTTTTGCTGAAGCAATGAAGAAGGCAAAAATGTCTGTTGTATTTGCGGTTAGACCTAACGAGACTTCAGCCAATGCAACTCATATTGCAGCTGCAAATCACTATTTGGAGTCGTGGAACGATCATAATCCGGTAAGTGGAGTATATACTGTCACTCAACCTACCATCAATACCCTGTTTGATACCAGACAATTACAAGATTGCTTGTTGTCATGGACGGGTTCAGAAAAGAATTATTACGATTATATCAGAGAACTTTGGATGACAGAAACTGCCATGAGCGGTCCTGCTTTTGAAGATTTCTGGAACAAAACCTTACAAGACGGTTACACTACTGCTGATGCTGAATCGGCTGAGTCAGTAACTGCTGCCAATATTGATGCAGCTTCAGTAGCGAGAAATCTAAATGGTGAATCTAATTCTGAATGGGAGATCGAATTCTATCAGAAAACAGGAATTGGGGACGGACAACAAGCACACAACCCTTGGTTGCAAGAGCTTCCGGATCCTATTTCAAAGATCACTTGGGACAATTACATCGCCATGAATCCGGCTGATGCCAGAGAACTGGGATTTGCCACAGAATATGGTGAGCAAAAGGATGCAGATACTATCAATATTACTATTAACGGCATAGCCTATGAGAATGTACCGGTAATTGCACAGCCTGGACAAGCTAGAAAGTCTCTTTCTGTTGCTGTAGGTTACGGTCAAACAATTGGCAAGGAGAATGAAATAGTAGGGTTCAATGTTTATCCTGCTAGAAAATACAACGGATCGGATATTTCGAATATCACTTCTGAAGTAAGCTTTGAAGCTGCCGGAGAAAAATATCAGATCGCAACTACTCAGACTCATCAAACCATTATGGGTAGAGATTCAGTTGTAAGAGAAACAACTTGGTCTGTTTATAAGAATGGTAATAAGGATGAATTCAATCCTGAGCATACCATTGCTACCCATGAAGGGAAGAAGAATGTTAGTAAGGTTGACCTTTGGGCACCTCACCCTGTTTCTTCTGCCGGTCACCATTGGGGAATGAGTATCGATCTTAACTCTTGTATTGGTTGTGGATCATGTGTTACCTCTTGTACTTCTGAGAACAACGTTCCTGTTGTTGGTAAGGATGAAGTTAGAAGATCTAGGGAAATGCACTGGATACGTATCGATAGATACTTTAGCAGTAACCCTGAGGATGTAGAGAATAGAAATTATACGGCAATGGAAACTCCTGAGGATAATCCACAGGTAGTTCACCAGCCAATGATGTGTCAGCATTGTAACCACGCTCCTTGTGAAACTGTTTGTCCTGTTGCGGCAACTACTCACAGTAATGAGGGGATCAACCAAATGACCTACAACAGATGTATTGGTACAAGATATTGTGCAAACAACTGTCCTTACAAAGTAAGAAGGTTCAACTGGTTCAACTATATGGGATATGATAAGTTCGCTAACATCAACCCATCTCAAGATGATCTAGGAAGAATGGTATTGAACCCGGATGTTACTGTAAGAGCAAGAGGGGTTATGGAGAAGTGTAGTCTGTGTATGCAAAGGATACAGGAAGGTAAGTTAACAGCTAAGAAAGAAGGAAGAACTGTGGTTGATGGAGACATTGAAACAGCTTGTTCTTCAGCTTGTCCTACCAATGCCATCACCTTTGGAGATTACAATAACACAGATAGTAAGGTATTGAAAGATTCTAAGGGCGATAGAGCCTTTAGAGTCATTGAAGAGGTAGGTACTCAGTCGAATATCTACTACAAGGTTAAAGTCAGAAATACAGAATCAACTAGCGCATAAAACACGATATAATGCATCAGGAAGCAGCTATAAGAGAACCATTAATACTAGGAGAGAAGACCTACGGCCAGATTACAGAAGATGTAATGCAACCGGTGGTTGGCAAGGCCAACAAATCCTGGTGGATCGCCTTCGGGCTAGCAGCCGTAATGGCTTTATGGGGTATTGGATGTATACTTTATTTATTAGGAACAGGAGTTGGAACCTGGGGTTTGAATAAAACTGTTGGTTGGGCCTGGGATATTACCAACTTCGTATGGTGGGTAGGTATTGGTCACGCCGGTACTTTGATCTCAGCTGTGCTTCTATTGTTCCGTCAGAAGTGGAGAATGGCTATCAACAGGTCTGCAGAGGCAATGACCATCTTTGCCGTAATGATGGCAGCTGTATGGCCCGGTATCCACATGGGAAGGATCTGGCTGGCTTATTTTGTATTCCCATTGCCAAATCAGTTTGGATCTCTTTGGGTGAACTTTAACTCACCGCTTCTTTGGGACGTATTTGCTATCAGTACTTATTTCTCTGTTTCATTGGTGTTCTGGTACATCGGACTTATTCCTGATTTTGCAACCATCAGAGATAAAGTAACTCAAACAGTACCTAAGAAGGTATACAGCTTACTTAGTTTTGGATGGACCGGTAATGCTAAAGCATGGAATAGATTTGAAGAGATCTCATTAGTATTGGCCGGATTGGCAACACCACTTGTATTCTCGGTTCACTCTATTGTAAGTATGGACTTTGCCACATCGGTTATACCGGGATGGCACACTACCATCTTCCCTCCTTATTTCGTTTCCGGAGCGGTATTCTCAGGTTTTGCTATGGTTCAAACGCTTTTGATCATCATGAGAAAAGTGATGCATCTGGAGAATTATATTACCATTAAGCATATCGAGTATATGAACATCGTAATCATCGTTACGGGTTCTATTGTAGGTGTAGCATACTTAACTGAGCTTTTCATCTCATGGTATTCAGGTGTTGAATATGAATCATATGCATTCCTCAACAGAGCAACCGGACCTTACTGGTGGTCTTACTGGGCCATGATGACCTGTAATGTGATCTCTCCTCAGGTATTCTGGTCGAAAAAATTGAGAACCAATATTGGGTTTACATTCTTTATGTCGATTGTGGTGAACATCGGTATGTGGTT
>JAUIGQ010000168.1 GCA_030429925.1 Bacteroidia bacterium
CACTGGTTCTAACAGATGTTTTCGTCTATGCAACAGGAAATGGCACAAGAACTATAGAGTTAAGGGATAATACAGGTACGGTTTTGCAATCAAAAACACTGAATGTTTCAAATGGACTATTCAATGTTGATCTTGACTTCCTAATTGAACCGGGAACCGACTACCAGTTAGGAATCGATTATCAGGGTACAGGACCAAATTTCTATAGAAATAGCAGTGGAGCTTCTTACCCTTATACACTGCCGGGAATGCTCTCAATTAAGAGAAGCAGTGCTACTACCAATCCAACAGCTTTTTATTACTTCTTCTATTACTGGAGAGTAAAAGAGCCGGATTGCATCAGTCCTAGAGTTCCTGTAACTGCCATAGCTGACCCGAACTGCGGAGTTACTGCCATTGAGGAGAATGACCTGACCGAGCAAATTAGTATGTTCCCAAATCCTACAAATGATGAGGTGGAGATCCTGATTCCTGCTCATTCATCCAACTTGCAAATAGATATGTGGAGTGTAGATGGAAAGAAAGTGAAAGAAGTCTATCAATCGGCGAATAGTACGTCACCTCTAAGGAAGAAGGTTGATGTTAGTGATCTTGATAAAGGAATTTACCTAACTAGAATAGTTTCTGACAACAAAAGCAAGACTGTCCGACTAGTAGTTTTATAATGATGTAATATGAAGCGTTTAGTTCTTTCTGCACTTCTGATCATAGGTCTTGGCTCTAGCCAAGCTCAGATCACTTCATATACCGGAAATGAAGCCGAGGATCGTTTTTCAGCCTCAAAAGAAGTTCCATTGTATATTGAGTTCAAAGATGAAGCTCAGCCCACATTAGAAGCTGCTTGGTCTTTGATCAAGGATCAATTAGACCTTGATGAAAGAATTGAACTGAAGTTCTTGAGTTCTGAACCTGATGAATTGGGCATGCTGCATCAACACTATTCACTTACTTTTCTGGGCTACCCTATTGAAATGGCTTGGCTAAATGTGCATAGTAAGGATGGAAGGGTCATTTCTGTAAATGGAAATATCCTAGCCGATCCTATAGTTGAAAACAATATCAGCATCAATGAGGAAATAGCATTGGATCTGGCATTGGCCGATATTGGCGCCCAAACTTATAAATGGGAAATTCCGGCTGAAGAAAAGAATCTAAAGAATATCATGGATGATCCTAAAGCAACTTATTATCCTCATGGAGAGTTGGTTTGGATGAATTCATCGTTGAATATAGACGAGCAGTTAAGGCTTTGTTATAAATTCAATATTTACGCTCATGCGCCCAAGGAGCATAGATATAATTATTATGTCAGCAGCAGTACCGGCGAAGTTGTTTATATTGAATCATTGATCCATTCTACTGATAAGCCGGGAATTGCCTATACAGGTTATAGTGGCGTAGTAACAATCACTACAGATAGTGTATCAAATTTCTTTAGGCTGAGACAAAGCGGCAGAGGTAGAGGTATTGAAACTTATAATATGCTCAATACCAGAGATATTGTAAATGCTGTTGATTTCATTGATTCCAATAATATTTGGAATGCATTTTCTCCGGCAATTGACAAGTACTCAACTGATGCACATTTTGGAGCAGAGAAAACATATGATTATTTCTCAGTAGTACACAACAGAAACAGCATTGATAACAATGGATTTAAATTGGTGAGCTATGTTCATTATGGAGTGAATGTAGTGAATGCTTTTTGGAATGGTACCTATATGACCTATGGGGACGGAAATGCGTCAAATACTCCTCTAACAACTTTGGATATTTGTGGACATGAAGTGGCTCATGGACTAACTCAGCAGTCATCAAGACTTATCTATGCCAATGAATCTGGTGCATTGAATGAATCCTTTAGTGATATTTTCGGAGTGGCAGTGGAGAACTTTGCTCGTCCTAACAATTGGAACTGGACCATGGGTGAAGAGATCGGAAGTGCTTTCAGAGATATGTCGAATCCAAAACGATTCGGAGATCCGGATACCTATGAAGGAGTGAACTGGATCAATCAGAATTGTATTCCAAATTCTAGCAATGATCAATGTGGTGTGCATACCAATAGTGGTGTTCAGAATTATTGGTTCTATCTCCTTACTGCCGGTGGAGCAGGAACCAATGATCTAGGTAATTCTTATACCGTAAGTGGGCTAGGCATTATCATGGCAGCAAAGGTTGCTTTTAGAAACAATGTAAATTATCTAGGAAGATCGTCTGACTATCACGAAGCGAGATTCTTTGGAATTAAATCAGCCGTTGATTTCTTCGGCGCTTGTTCCCCTCAAGTCCAAGAGGTTACTAATGCTTGGTATGCTGTAGGAGTAGGAGCGCCATATAGTCCAAATGTCAGTGCAGACTTTGTAGCTATTCAAGATACTTCCTATTGTTATTCTCCGGCTAGGGTAGATTTTGAATCAGATGGGAGTAATGTATTGAACTTCTTTTGGAGCTTTGGCGACGGGTCTACAAGCACGCAGGCTGATCCTTCTCACTTTTATTCCTCACCTGGAACCTACGATGTGCAGTTAATTGCAGATGGAGGTGCATGCGGAACAGATACACTCTTGAAACAGTCTTATATTTCAGTGGATCCGAATGCAAGATGTTCTTATTTTATGGGAACTGATAGAGTGGTTAATGCTTGTAGTGGAAACCTTTACGATAATGGAGGCTTGAATGGGGAGTATGCGGCTAACAGTCAGGATACTCTTTTGATCGCTCCTTCCGGTTCAGACCAAATAGTTCTATACTTTGAGTCTTTTGATCTTCAGAATGGTGATCAAAGTTTCTGCAATAAAGATTTCTTGGAGATCTATGATGGTGAGGTTGGCTCTTCCATCATTGGAAAATATTGTGGTAATAATCCTCCACCTGATTCTATAGTATCTTCCAGCAACAGATTGTCATTGGTTTTTAGCTCTGATATAAGCCAAGTAGATCAGGGATTTAGGTCTTACTGGCAGTGCAAGCAAGCTACTGTGCCACCCAGGGCGGATTTTTACACTCCTGCCGATACTGTTTGTTCAGCGGAGGTTCAATTCATAGATAACTCCTCAGGTTCCATCACTTCATGGTATTGGGATTTTGGTGATGGTTCTTTCTCAACAGAAAGAAACCCTACCCATATCTATGAGAATGATGGCTCATACACGGTTAGTCTCAGAACTACCAACAGTGCGGGCGGGGATATTGTTACCAAGGCGAATGTCGTTCATGTACTAAGGTTGCCAGCACCTTCTACCCTAAGTGATACAGCATGTATAGGTGGAAGAGTGAAGTTGGCAGCAAGCGGAAGCGGAACATTGCAATGGTTTGATCAAGCAGCCGGAGGAGAACTGATGTTCCAAGGTGATACGCTGAGGTTAAACAACCTTCAAAGTGACACCTCCTTCTATGTACAATACTTCCAAAGACCAAGTTCTATTTCCGGTCCCTTTTCAATTCCCGGAAATGGATACTACTCAAACGCATCTGAAGCCATTTATTTTGATGTATATGAACCAATGATTTTAGAATCTGTGATACTGAATTCTAATAAGATCGCAGCAAGGCGCATTGACCTGAGAAATTCAACAGGTAAGATCATTCAGACAAAGACTGTCCCGGTTTCGGGAGTTCCTCAGCAGGTCCTAATTGGATTTGTAATATATCCGGGAAGCAATTACTCCTTATCGATCGGTTCATCCAATCCAGGTTTGTATGTAAATAGCACAGGAGCTTCTTACCCTTATTCATTTGGGTCTTATATGAACCTGACAGGAAGTAGTCTAGGTCCTAACGCTTATCCCTTCTTTTATTATTGGACGATCAGACCATTGACCTGCTATAGTTCAAGAGGCTTGGTGGAAGGTAAAGCGGATAGTAGTTGTGTAATTACTGATATTGATAGGGAGGTAGATCAATTCACTAAAGTTGAGCTCTTCCCAAATCCTTCACAGAATTCTTTCCAGCTCAAGGGAATTGATGAGCTATCACAGCCGGTAGTCAGTATTTACAGTATAGAAGGTAGATTAATACAAAGAGTACAGTTAAGTCGGG
>JAUIGQ010000169.1 GCA_030429925.1 Bacteroidia bacterium
TCTCTGATCTCACCATCAACAATTGAATCAGTTTCAATATCGATCTGTTTAATGGCTGCCAAATACCTGAAGTCAGCATCAAAGCCAAATATTTTGACCTTTCCTTCTATCTGATGATTCATGGGAAACCAGACATTTTCTCTAACCTCCCGATAAATCTGTTTGTAGAATATCTTGGTTCCTGTTGTTCTATAGTTAACGTCTACCTTATTGATGTTCCAAAGTTGATCGTTGATGTAGATCTCACCTGCCATCAGATCATTTCCTTTTCTCCTGGGGATGATCTTGATCTTATGGATCTTTTGACCTTCTTCAAAGATGGAGGCTAGATACTCGAATTTGTAGACTGCAAATGCACTTCTGCTCAGAGGGTTTATGATCTCTGTTCCACCAAGGTCATAGAAGTCTAAATTCACATAGTTAGCTCCATTGATATCTGCATCCTTGCTTTGAGTCTTTTGAGCGATGATCCTTTCCTTTACCTTGCCGCCTTTTTCATAACTGTATTCAACCAAAGTTTCAACAATGTAACCTGCCTCCATTTCTTTAATATCATCCTCTTCAGCAAACTTCTTTGCTAGCCATGGGATCTCATTGACGTTGACAGCAGTTCTGGAATATAGATTGGCGATATAGGATTCCCTTTGTCGCTTATAGTATTCAGACATAGCTATTGCCTTCCTAATAATGTTATAGGCAGGGTCCTCAGAATTGGGATCTACTTCAACCTCTTTCAATGCATAAGCGATAGAACGCATTTCAACATTCAATTCCTTTTCGGTACCATTTGCTTGAAATTGTATCAGTCTTGTTTCATAACTGAGATTCTGGAATAAAAGCTCATATTTTCCCTGAGGAACTACAATTTGAAATTCCCCTTCATCATTGGCCATGCTGCTTCTTCTAAGGCTTTCAATATAGATTGCAGTATAGGGAACGGCATCACCATTCTGGTTGGTGATCTTTCCATATACAGTGCATTGCTCTTGTGTGTATCCAATTTTTGGAAAAGTAAAGAGGAGGAGGGAAATGAAGCAGAGGCTGAATATCTTCATAGGATCAGGTCAACATTTTTTGCATGAGTACCAATTCAAGTCTTTCCCCATTTTTGTATGCAACTTCTGGAATCCTTGCTACTTCCTTGAAGCCTCTTCTTGCATGAAAGTCGATACTGCCTTTATTCTTTCCATCCATCCCACCGATCATAGAATGAAACCCTTTTCTTTTTGCCTCATCCATCAATAATTCCAATAATCGATCGCCAATTCCTTTGTGAATATGCTCTTTGGCAATGTAGATGGTATGTTCCACAGTGCATTCATAGGCATCCCATCTACGAAAGTTTCCATATGCCGAAAACCCTACAACCTTTTGATCTATCTCTGCTACGAATACCGGAAATCCTTTTTCAAGCTTTGAGTTCCACCAATCTTGCATATAGGTTTCATCTCTGTGCTTCTTATCGTAGATATCGTTTGTATGATCGATATAGTAATTATAAATAGCTTGGATAGAAGATATGTCTTCTATAGTTCCAAGTCTATATGCAATGTTTCCTTCCATTCTAAGGGGCTAAAAATAAGAAGACCAATGGATTATAATTCAGCTTTTGGAATTGAGACGTTCAATACTGTCAAAATGTTACTGCATGTGATATTTTAATTAGTACAATAGATTAAAGCTTCCTTTCACCACCTCTTTGCTGTTGCCTAAGGTGGAGTATTCTAGAATGTAGAAGTATTGTCCTTCTGAGACTTTTTTATCTTGATATCTTCCATTCCAACCTTGCCCCGGCACATTGCTTCTAAATACTTCTTTGCCATAACGATTAAAGACTCTCATTTCAAATTGGTCATAATCGCAATTTTCTTGGGCTATTTGAAGCAAATCATTGATACCATCTCCATTAGGTGAAATGACATTAGGTACTTGTGGGCTGCATTCGCAATCTTCTAAGGAGATGATCACTGAATCTTTAAACATACAATGCTCTACTGTGCTCATATTGGTATACTTGCCACTGTCGATAACTAGGTATTCACTTCCCTGACTTCCATCTTGCCAACTATGTATTCCTGCAGCAGGTTCTACCGATAACAAAAGCTCTTTTCCTTCGCATAGGATTTTTGTACTAAAGGTGATCCTGCTTTTTTCAATTCCTCCAACTAAAATGCTATCTCTGCCGCTACAGATCCCATTGATCACTTCAACTGCATAAACTGAATCTTTCAATCCACTTGCAATAAAGGTTGCAGAGTTACTTCCATCATGCCATCTATAACTTTGTCCATTTGGAGTGGTAGCATCTATAATAAACTGCTCACCCTCACATAGGTTGGTGTCAGGACCAAGCTTTGGTCTTGGTGCAAAAAGATTGTTGTAGCTTACCTCAATACTGTCGGTATAATCACAATTGCCTAAAGTAGCTTTTAGCCAGTATTTACCTGAGCTTTTGACAATAAAGGCGGATCCATTGCTACCATCTTGCCATTCATAGGAATAGGAAGGCAGGTTCGGACTCAATAAGATCAATGAATCATTCAAGCATAGAACAGTATCGGGGCCTAAGCTGAATAGGTCGAAGTTCAGATGATCTACCTCTATAGAATCAACTACCTCGCAATTGCCGGCTGTAACGGTCACTTTATATTGTTGATCAGCTTTGACAATTCTTTGAGGAACGTTCGAATTATCCTCCCATAAGTAAGAATCGCCCCAACTAACACTTGCGTCCAATAAGATAGAATCTACTGGACAAATGGCCGTGTCATTTCCAAGATCCAGTTCCGTAGGGTCGAAATTGTTATAGTTGACTTCAATTGTATCGCTTTCAAAGCATGCTCCCTCAGATACCTTCACCCAATATGTTCCTGCAGTTGATACCGTTAAAGTTGTTGCAGTAGTATTGTCTTGCCACTTATAGGTGTAATTTGAACCTTGTGGTGGATTTAAATTCAAGATCTCCTGCGGACAAAGAATGGTGTCGGGTCCAAATGAAAAGGCGGGAAGGCTTTGAGCACTTACTCGAATTGAATCAACAAAGCTGCAACTGCCATCAGAGATCGTAACTAAATAGTCACCGGCCTGGCTTATAGAAAGGGTAGGGTTGGTGGTGTTGTCAGACCATAAATAAGAGATAGCAGCAGGAACAGTTGCGTCTAACAGCATGCTTTCACCATTACATAGTACCGAATCAGTGCCTAGATTGGACAGAGACTCATTGAAATTAGAAACATCAATATTGATGGTATCCGTTTCAATACAATTACCAATGCTCACATCCACCCAATATTTCCCGGCTTGTTTAACAACCAGTGAATCTAATGTAGATGCATTGTTCCATAGATAAGCAAATCCAACACCTTGGGGCCCTCTTAGGACTATGCTGTCGCCAAAGCAGATCTCAGTGTCAGCACCCAGATCAAATGGGTTTAGGTTGTTGAAAATAAGATCGATACTATCAACATAATCACACAAACCAATGGAAACAGTAACCGCATATATTCCACTACTGGAAACAGAAAGTTGTGAATTAGTTGTATTGTTAGACCAAAGGTAGGAGGTAGCACCAACTGTTGTTGCGTCCAACAAAAAGGATTGCCCTGTACAGAGCGAAGTGTCATTTCCCAGATCGATCATTGGGTCTGCAGTTTTACTAAGGAATAAACTGTCAGTTAACACACAGGATGAAAGAGTAGCGGTAAGACTATACCATCCGGCATTCTTAGCAATCAAACTGGCATTTGTTGAATTATCTTGCCATTGAAAAGAAACTCCGGGTCCTGTAATGTTAGAGCTAAGTAAAAGACTATCGTTACCGCAGATCAAGGTGTCATTGCCAATGAACAAGTTATTTATATAATCTACTCTAATGGTATCCCGAACCAAACAACTACCAC
>JAUIGQ010000036.1 GCA_030429925.1 Bacteroidia bacterium
GTTAGTGGAAAGCTTTGAAAAGAACATTGGAAACCAAGATACGATCTTGAGGATACTAACTGTGATCAAAAGAAGAACCGATGAGTATTTAGAAGAAAATGCAGAGAAGTCTAAAGAATCTGTTTTCTTCTCAGCTGCTTGGGTTGAAGGAATGTATCTTGGTGCAAACAGTGGAACCAATGAGCACATTACTGCCAGACTTTTAGAGCAGATCACCATTCTAGAGAATGTGATCAAAGCCTTGAAAGTTCAAAAGGATCCTAGCCTTGACATTGATTTCTTGATCAAGGGATTAGAAGATATGGACAATGCATTCAACAACTATGAGAGCATCAAGAAGTTAGAAGAATCCGATATGAGTATTGCAGAAGCATCACTTACAGATGCCGAACTTGCAGACCTTAGAAAGAGAATAACGGACTTAAGAACTCAGATCGTGTCGCTCTAGACTAACCAATAATTTTACAAAAGGGCGTCGATAGATGCCCTTTTTTTATGCTTTCACCTAACAAAGACATTATCTTTGCAGCCTTAATTTTTTTTCATGGTTAACGTAAAACTAGCAGACGGCTCTATCAAGAGCTTTGAAGATGGCACTACTCCTCTGGATGTAGCCAAAAGCATCAGTGAGGGACTTGCTCGCAATGTATTGGCCGCTAAGGTAAATGGAGAAGTTCAAGACGCCTTTCGCCCAATGGAGGGCGATGTTGAATTGCAATTGCTAACCTGGAATGAGGAGGAAGGGAAAACTACTTTCTGGCATTCATCTGCGCATTTACTTGCCGAAGCTCTGGAAGAACTATATCCCGGTATTAAATTCGGTATTGGTCCTCCTATAGAAAATGGATTCTACTACGACGTGGATACAGGTGACAAACCGATCACTGATGCTGATCTACCTAAGATCGAGAAGAAGATGCAGGAACTGGCTCGTCAGAAAAGTGAATATAAAAGAGAGGATGTTAGTAAGGAAGAGGCACTAAAGTACTTTGAGAAGAAAGGAGACGAATACAAGCTGGAGCTGATCTCTGAATTGGAGGACGGAAGCATTACCTTCTATCACCAAGGAAACTTCACTGATCTGTGCAAAGGGCCGCATATCCCCAACACCGGATTTATCAAGGCCATTAAACTTACAGCATTGGCCGGCGCTTATTGGAGAGGTAGTGAGAAGAACAAACAATTGACCAGGATCTACGGCATTTCCTTCCCTAAGCAGAAGGAGCTAACCGAATATTTGGAGATCCTTGAGGAGGCGAAGAAAAGAGACCACAGAAAATTGGGAAAAGAGCTAAGCCTTTTCACCTTCAGTCAGAAGGTAGGTCAAGGTCTTCCCCTATGGTTGCCCAAAGGAACGATCCTAAGAGAACGCTTGGAGAATTTCATGAGAAAAGCTCAAGTAAAAGCAGGTTATCTTCCGGTAGTTAGTCCACATATTGGATCCAAAGAATTATACGTTACTTCCGGTCATTATGAAAAATACGGGGAAGACTCTTTTCAGCCGATCAAGACCCCAGCTGAAAATGAGGAGTTCTTGTTGAAACCAATGAACTGTCCTCATCATTGTGAGATCTACAAATCTGAACCAAGATCGTACAAAGACCTTCCATTGAGGTTTGCTGAATTTGGAACGGTATATAGATATGAGCAAAGTGGAGAACTACACGGACTAACAAGGGTAAGAGGCTTTACTCAAGATGATGCACACATCTTCTGTACTCCTGAGCAAGTTGAAGAGGAATTCAAGAAGGTTATCGACTTGGTACTCTATGTTTTCGAAGCCTTGGATTTTACTGAATTCACTGCGCAGATATCCCTCAGAGATCAGGAAGACAGAAGCAAGTATATAGGTAGTGAGGAAAACTGGGAAAAAGCAGAACAAGCCATTATCAATGCCGCTGCAGACAAGAAATTGAATACTGTAGTAGAATATAACGAAGCTGCCTTCTATGGACCTAAGTTAGACTTTATGGTAAAAGATGCCATTGGAAGGAAGTGGCAATTGGGAACGATCCAGGTAGACTACAACCTACCAGAGAGATTCGAATTAGAATACATTGGCAGCGACGATCAAAGACACCGTCCGGTGATGATCCATCGTGCACCTTTTGGATCCATGGAGAGATTCGTTGCCTTATTGATCGAACATAGTGGTGGTAATTTCCCTCTTTGGTTAAGTCCTGAACAAGTTGCTATTTTACCTTTAAGCGACAAATACAATGAAAATTGTAAGGAGGTTTTAAAACTGCTAAATAATTACGATATTCGCGGATTCGTTGATGAGCGGAGCGAGAAAGTGGGCAAAAAGATACGAGATGCAGAAGTATCTAAGGTTCCATACATGTTGATCATTGGCGAAAAAGAGGTTGAAAACGGTACTGTTTCAGTGCGTGAAAACGGAAAAGGTGACAAAGGAAGCATGAAGGTATCAGAATTCGCCGATTTTATTAAAAAAGAAATTGACCAAGCCATGGGGCTTGGATAAGTAAAAATAGGAGGACCAAGCAATAGCTAGACCATACAGACCACGTAGATTCCAACGAAGGGAAGATCCGCACAAGATCAATGATAAAATTGATGCGGCAACAGTAAGAATTGTTGGCGAAAATGTTGAACAAGGGGTTTACCCATTGAACCAAGCACTTAAGCTGGCTGAAGAAGAAGGATTGGATCTGGTAGAGATCTCTCCAAAGGCAGATCCACCGGTTTGTAAGATCATCGACTACAAGAAGTTTCTTTACGATCAAAAGAAGAAACAAAAGGAGATGAAGGCTAAAGCGCAGAAGGTAGTAGTGAAGGAGATTCGCTTCGGTCCGAATACAGACGATCATGATTTCAACTTTAAGTTGAAGCATGCCGAGAAGTTCATTGAAGAAGGTGCAAAAGTTAAGGCCTATGTATTCTTTAAGGGTAGATCCATTTTATTCAAGGATAAAGGAGAGATACTCTTATTGAAGTTAGCACAGTCCTTAGAAGAAGTAGCAACTGTAGAGTCCATGCCTAAATTGGAAGGTAAGAGGATGATCATGATGCTGGCACCCAAAAAGAAAAAATAAGAAAGTACAATCTTCAATCTGCAAAGAGAGAAGAACTGTAAAGTCAGGCTGAGCGCCGTGCCTGCCTCCAGGTAGGGAGTCGAAGCCATATAATTAAATTAAAGTAGAACAAATGCCAAAAATGAAAACCATCTCCAGTGCGAAGAAGAGATTCAAGATCACTGGATCTGGAAAGATCAAGCGAAAGCATGCTTTCAAAAGTCACATTTTGACCAAGAAAGAAACTAAGCGTAAGCGAAACTTGACGCAGGCAGGTCTGGTACACCCAGCAGACGAAGCCAACATCAAGCAGCAGCTTGCGATGAAGTAAGATCGATTCAGGTTATCGTAAATTAAATTTTAAACCCGGATTATCGCCGAAAGTGTCAAATTAAAGTAGACCGCGATCATCCAAAAAACGAAAAAAATGCCAAGATCAGTAAACTCAGTAGCCGCCAAGGCTAGAAGAAAGAAGGTCCTAAAACAAGCAAAAGGATACTTCGGAAGAAGAAAGAACGTACATACTGTTGCGAAAAATGCCATTGAAAAAGGAATGCAGTACGCATACCAAGGCAGAAAGCAAAAGAAAAGAAACTTTAGAGCACTATGGATCCAAAGGATCAATGCTGCAACTAGAGAGCACGGTATGTCTTACTCTACTTTTATGGGTAAAATTGCTAAGAACAATATCGAACTAAACAGAAAGGTATTGGCCGACCTAGCAATGAATGATGCAGCTGCTTTCAAAGCAATTGTTGATTCACTCAAGTAGAAAAATCCTCCTACGCTAAAGCTATGGAGGATAAAAGAACAAAGAATAAAGAGACCTCGTCGGAAGATGGGGTCTTTTTTTATTAATTATTCCGCATCTCTCGATACTATTCATTCAACTTACAGAATGACCCGACGGAGTCGGGAAGTAACAAGGCATGCTGAATCACTCGAGAAGCTCAATCTCATCTATTTTAAACTACAGAATTAAGGTTTTCGAGTGCCCCGACCAAGTCGGGGTGTATCGAGAAAACCGAAATTATAAATGAAAAAGATATTCAACCTCTTCGACCTATCGCAAAAGGTCAATTATAAGAACGAGATCCTTTCCGGTTTAACCGTGGCCCTGGCCTTAGTGCCTGAAGCTGTAGCCTTTGCATTGATCGCCGGCCTCTCCCCTCTTACCGGTTTATATGCAGCTTTTGTCATGGGTCTGGTAACCTCTATTCTGGGAGGAAGACCCGGAATGATCTCGGGAGCCACAGGAGCGGTAGCTATAGTGCTGGTTACCCTCGTAAAGGATTATGGTGTTGAATACGTCTTTGCCACCGTTATCCTTGCAGGATTAATACAAATGGCAGCCGGATTGCTCAGATTGGGGAAGTTCATTCGATTGGTTCCACAGTCGGCCATTTTCGGCTTTGTAAATGGACTGGCAGTAGTCATTTTCATGTCGCAATTGGTGAGTTTTAAAGATGAAGCCGGCAATTGGATGCAGGGAGAACAGCTGTATATCATGTTGGGATTAGTATTATTAAGCATGCTGATCATTTGGGGTTTACCAAAGATCAGCAAGGTAATTCCAGCTTCTTTATTCTCGATCATAAGCATATTCGCATTGGTATTCTTCATGGATATCGATACCAAAACCGTTGGAGACATCGCCTCCATTCAAGGTGGCTTCCCTCCTTTTCATATCCCTTCAATTCCTTTGGAATTCGAAACATTGATCATCATCTTTCCCTATGCTGCAATTGTTGCCGGAGTTGGGTTAATTGAAAGCTTGTTAACCTTGAACATCATTGATGAGATCACTGAGACCAGAGGGAGAGGAAATAAAGAAGCTGTAGCGCAGGGAATGGCCAACTTTTTATCAGGCTTGTTTTCGGGAATGGGCGGTTGCGCCATGATCGGTCAATCTTTGATCAATATCTCATCAGGAGCTAGAGCAAGACTATCAGGAATAGTAGCATCTGTGATGCTCTTGGTGTTTATCATGTTTGGAGCAGCGGTAATAGAAAAGATGCCTATTGCCGCACTAACAGGATTAATGATCATGGTTTCCATAGGAACTTTTGAATGGGCAAGTTTGAAAACCTTCCGAAGAATGCCTAAATCGGATATCTTCGTTATGGTCATTGTTACCCTAGTTACAGCTGTATTGCACGATCTGGCCATGGCTGTATTGATCGGGGTGATCATTTCAGCATTGGTATTTGCTTGGGATAATGCCAAGAGGATTCGTGCCAGAAAGTATATGGATGATCAAGGGGTCAAGCATTACGAGATATACGGACCACTCTTCTTTGGCTCTATCAGTGTTTTCAATGATAAGTTCGACATACAGAACGATCCGGAAGAAGTGATCATCGACTTTGCAGAGAGCAGAGTTGTAGATATGTCGGCCATTGAAGCCTTAAACAAGCTCACTGAGCGTTACCAGAAAGCAGGAAAGAAAATACATCTGCGGCATTTAAGTCCGGATTGTAGAAAACTTTTGCAGAACGCCGAGAAGATCATTGATGTGAATGTGTTAGAAGATCCGACTTATAAGTTGGTCACAGACCAGCTTTAATTCATTATAGGTTATTCTTGTTCATTTTTGTCTTGCCGTGCCTTCAGGCTAGCCTTTGCAGCTCCGCTAAAGCTTCAGCGGCATGCGGACGGCGGCCGAAGGAAACAAAAACAGCCTGTCCGCCCTTTGGGGGAAACCAAAAAAATTCAAGGCTGTGATTTTCTCTTTCTTGTTCATTTTTTGTCTTGACACAAAAAAGAACCAAAAAAAGTCAAGATTCTGTGATGCTTCTTCACTCCCTGCTTTTTCTTAACGTCCTTCGCATTACTTCTGCTCAGGACTAAAAAAGCATTCCCGCTCTCGCCGGCCCGCCACAGAATCTGGCTCGCGCTCTTAATCCTGCCTTTGGCATGATTAAGTTAGATTCACAGAACAATTCTTATAAGAATGATAGCTTAGCTCGATACCTACCAGCAGTCGGGCAAGCACCCATTTAAGGTTCTCGAGTGCACTGTTTGGTCACTGAGGGGACTCGAAGTGCCAAACAGGGTGTATCGAGAGACCGTCAACCTAACTACCTCCTACCTCCAAACTTCATCAAACAAAAAACCCCCATCATTTCTGATGAGGGTTTAAGTCAAAAAATTATATTAAGTGCCTTAAACGACTTTAACGTTTACTGCATTCATTCCTTTTTTTCCTTCTTTCAGTTCAAATTCTACTTCGTCACCATCTTTTACCTCGTCTAGAAGTCCTGATACGTGAACAAAATGTTCTTTGTCTGATTCGTTTTCTTTAATAAATCCGAAACCTTTGGTTTCGTTAAAGAACTTTACGGTTCCTTTTGTCATTGTAATAAAAAATAAAATAATTAAAGCGCGAAGGTAGGGTTAATATAGATACAAATGACAAATTAGGGAATTGATAACGAATTATTTAGAATATGCAGAGCGAATGCGCTCCTCAACCCTCTTCCCTTGCGGAGTGAATCTGCCCTTCGCTCCTCTCTGCCGGTAAGCTGAATCAGCAGGATGCCACTTCCATAAAAATCCTCCTGCAAAAGCTGGCTCCTTCCACCAGCTGCTGTACAGTGCATTGTATGCATGAGACTGGGCCTCTTCGCTTTCTTCATCAACTTCTTTGTTCTTCCAATCACCTCTTGCAGTATAAGCGATCGAGCGATAACCGTATTCGGTAAATAGGATCAGTTTGGAACAGCTATCTGCCAGCTTCATGATCTCCGTCTTGATTGGAAGCCAAGCTGCCACTAAATCTTCTACTTGAGGTACTTTCTCCTCGGATAAGGGGAAATAGGCATCAATGCCAATATAATCCAATTCCTCCCAAAAAGGCACATTTAGATAGTTGTCCCAATTGGCTGCATAGGTCAGCTTGCCTTTGTATACTTCCCTGATCTCTCGGATCAGCTGTTTCCAATAGGTAGAACGCTTCTGCACGGCCTTTCTATACTCGGTACCAATACAAAACATTTCAACAGCTTCATCTTGAGCAATCCTGCTCATCTCTAACAAATAATCTCTATAAGACTCTTCCCAGATACTCCATTCCAATTCAACTTGTTCTGTGGCTACTTTATGGGTGGGGTCAAAATCACCGGGCCATCCATCACCCGCTACCCAAACATGAGGTTTGAGCATCACCTTATAGCCTAGCTCTTTGAGTTGACGTATGGTTTGCCGACAACCTTCCACCCCTTCTCCCCACCAATAGGGATTCTTTTTATAATAGTTCACTCTGCTTTCTCCCTTTCTTTTGAAGGCATAAGGAATGACTGCTACATAGTTGGGAGAAATTCGCTCTAGTTTTGGCAATTCAGCTAGCATAGAAGAATCTCTGGGGGCAACTAAGCAAACTCCATTAATTCTTGGGGATTTACTGATTGGTTTTGCTACAGAATTACATGAAATGTTTAGTCCAATTAAGGACAGATTAAGAAAAAAGAGAAAAGAACAAAGAAAAAAGAATTGTCTCTGATTATCTCTTAAATCCATCTTTTCTCTTTCATCTTTATTCTCATCTCTAGATTCTAGTCTCCAGATTCTGCATTCTTCACGTACTTCTCCATCCACTCATCTTGCTCCCACAACAAATGAAGGATACTCTCTTTGGCTCTGTAGCCATGGCTTTCCTTTGGAAGGATCACCAAACGGACAGTAGCTCCTAAACCTTTAAGGGCATTGAAATATCTTTCTGATTGCATTGGATAAGTTCCAGAGTTATTATCCGCTTCACCGTGCACCAATAGCAAAGGTGTCTTCATTTTGTCGGCATGCATGAATGGCGACATCTTATAATACACCTCAGGGGCATCCCAATAATGTCTTTCCTCGCTTTGAAAGCCGAATGGAGTCAAGGTTCTGTTGTAGGCACCACTTCTGGCAATACCTGCTGCAAACAGATCGGAGTGTGATAAAAGATTGGCCACCATAAAGGCCCCGTACGAATGCCCTCCAACTGCTACCTTGTTTCTATCAATGTATCCCAGCTCGTCTACAGCATCAATTGCCGCCTTTGCATTGGCTACTAATTGCTTTCTGAAGCTGTCATTCGGCTCCTCCTCTCCTTCTCCAACAATTGGAAAGGCAGCATCATCCAAAACAACATACCCTCTAGTTACCCAATAGACAGGAGAACCGTAGTATGGATAAATGAACTCATTGGGGTTGGAAGTATTCTGACCTGCGCTAGATTTGTCTTTGAACTCTTGTGGATAAGCCCAAAGGATCATGGGCATCTTCTCCTTCTTTTCCATATCATAGCCCACCGGCAAATAAAGAGTGGCTGAAAGGTCTAAACCATCCTCCCTCTTATATTCGATCACTTCTTTATGCACATCCTGCATCGCCTTGAAAGGATTTTCAAAATCTGTCAATTGCTCCAATTGAGCATCATCTCCTTCCTTGTTCAGATCCCTGAAGTAATAGTTAGGATAAACGGAAGGAGACTCTATCCTCACCAATAATTGGTTCTTATCAACCTGAAAATCCCTCAGGTCTTCAACTTTATCAGTGTAGTTCGACTGGTATAATCTCTTGGTCTTTTTTCCAACAAGATCATATTCATCCAAAAATGGGAATTGACCTTCTTCTGAGTATCCATCACCGATCAAGTAGGCCTTATTGTCTTTGATCTCCATCACCGATCTTCCATACTCATTCCTCTTGGTTACAAAATCTCCGGGATCTGAATAGCGGTCTTGATAATTGCGATCGTAAATGATAGTTCCTTCTTGTCCGCTTTTAGAAGGGTCAATGATATAAGTTTTCAAATTCCTGCTATTCCACCAGTAATCATAAATGATGGCCAGCTTTTCATTTCCCCAATCCATTCCTGCATAGCGGTTGTTCAACTTAATGATGCTCTTTGGATCTTTCTTAAATGGTGCATCCCATAGGAAGAACTCATCTCTCTTCTCTACTTCTTTTTCAGGGTCACCTTCATCCAAGGCCTGAACAAAATGAATGGTTGAAGGTGCATCTGCTCTCCATCCTATACTTCTCTTACCTTCTCTCGTAGCCATAAAGCCTTGAGGCAGTTCTTCAGTGAGCGGGACAGCTTCGATCAGCTTGATCTGCTTTCCTTCCTTTGAGTATACCGCATAGTCGGCAGGAAAACGGTAGTAAGTAACTATATAAGAGAATGGACGCTTCATCTCAGTTATTAATACATTTTCTCCATCCGGAGAGAAAGAGATCTCTCGGTACATTCCCTTCGATTTCCAATCAGAAATATTTCCATCAATGGAAACCTTCTTCAATTCAGAAAGTGATAACTGCTCAAAGTTGTGCTCGTCATTTGGATTCTTTAGCAAATCTTGGTAGGTCCTGTTTTGCGCTTTCTTTCCGTCGTTAACTGAGATAGTTGGTCCTGTTGGAATAGCTTCTTCTGTATTGATCAACTCTTTTCTTTCAGAAGGAACGAATTTGACCAAGAGGTTCTTTCCATCTTTGAACCAATTAATGGGATCGCCAAGGTTGGCATTGATCTTAGGACCTGTCAACTTCTTCGCGCTCCTCTTGGCAATATCCAATACCCATAGCTCAACTCCTTCTGAGGTGGTATTGGTCATGGCCAGCATGGATTGATCAGGAGACCAGCTAAAATTGGTGAGTCTAGGCTCTTCTGGCATTCCTTTCACCTCAAATTGAGAGGTATCATCTACAGAAGACAGTTTCAGTTTATTGTAATAAGTAACCCTACTGCCAATATTTGTTTTAGGATCGATCCTCAATCCGCCCAAACGCATTTCTTCTCTAGAAAGGTCATCAATAGACTCATAGGCGTCTCGAAAAATGAGTACCATATTCTGTTTTTGGTCATCCATTAATACATAAGGAGCCAATTTTACATCTACCAGATCCAATATCTCTTTGGGAGGTTTTTGGTATTCTAGATTGATCTGACCATTCAAGTTCATGCTCATAAACAGGGAAATTAGAAAGGGTGTAAATATTCTTTTCATTGTGAATTGGTATTGGGGAAGACGAAGATAGTACTTTTTGAGAGTCTAAAATTTAGAGTCTAGAACCTAGACTAGTTCTGAATCTTATTTAAAAAATTATCCCTTTACTGCTTCTTTTTAATTTCAGCCTCTACCTTCCTTATTCCACAGTGGAACACTGAGTAGCTCTGAGCTACACGGAAGATTAATTATAACAAGTCCAGATTCCAGATTCAAGACTCTAGAATCTTATTTACCTTTAACCATATGAATACCGGAACCCACAATGCCATTGAAGACCCTAGGAATGAAAAGGTCAAGATCCTGATCAATGATGAGCTATTCGAAAGAAAAGACGCCAAGATCTCTGTTTTTGATAGCGGTTATCTGGTTGGAGACGGTGTTTGGGAAGGGATCAGATTACACAAAGGGAAGTATCCCTTTCTAGATGATCATTTAAGTCGCTTATGGCAAGCCAGCAAAGTGGTGGGTATTGATCTGCCCTTCGATATGGTCGGATTAAAGAAAAAGATACAGCAAGTAGTGGATGTTAACGAAATGGAAGATGATGTTCACATTCGCATCATGATCACCAGGGGCATCAAAAAGACTCCCTCCCAAGATCCCAGGTTAACGATCTCCGGTCCGAACCTAGTCATTATTGCCGAGCATAAGAAAGCCTCTGCTGAGACGATGAAAAATGGGATCACTCTCTTTACTTCCACCTTTCGTCGCGGTTCACCCGACTATCTGGATCCCCGACTGAATTGTCACAGTAAATTGCATGAGGTGCAAGCATTGATGCAAGCCTTGGAAGCCGGTGCGGATGAGGCGCTTATGCTGGATATACACGGTTTTGTAGCTACTTGCAATGCCACCAATTTCTTTATGGTGAAGAATGGAGAGGTCTGGACCTCTACCGGACAGTATTGCATGAATGGAATAACCAGAGGAAAGGTCATCCATATCTGCCATGAGAATAATATTCCCATCCATCAAAAGAACTTCTCACTTTATGACACCTACGGAGCAGATGAGGCCTTTGTCACCGGTACTTTTGGAGGACTCACTCCGGTGATCAGGATCGATGGAAAGCAGATCGGTGAAGGAAGCAGAGGGGAGCTCACCAAAAGCTTGCAGAAACTGTATCACCAACTTATAGAATCAGAGATTGAGAAATGAGTAAGAGAATTCAGCTTTGGTCGGGACCTAGGAACATCTCCACTGCCTTGATGTATTCCTTCGCTCAGAGAGAAGACACCAAAGTCTTTGACGAGCCTCTTTACGGATATTATTTAAAAAACTCTCAGGCAAGTTGCTATCATCCAGGATCTATAGAGGTATTGAAGAGCATGGAGTTGGAAGGAGAAAAGGTAGTCGAGCAGATGATGAAGGACACTTCTAAACCGATCCTCTTCTTTAAGCAAATGACCCATCACCTTTTGGATCTGGACAGGGGTTTTATGAAGGATTGCAAGAATATCATTCTAACAAGGGATCCAAAAGAGATGCTTCCCTCTTTTGCCAAGGAGATCCCCAATCCAAGCATGCAAGATGTTGGCTATGCTGCTCATCTGGAGTTGATCGATCATTTTAAAGACAGAGGAATTGAATTTATCGTTCTGGATTCCAAAAGGATCTTGCTAGATCCGGAGAAAATACTCCGAACTCTTTGTGATGCTTTAGCTATTCCCTGGGATGCAAAAATGCTGCAATGGGATCAAGGAGCTAGACCAGAGGATGGTGTTTGGGCCAAGTTCTGGTATGAAAGTGTTCACCAATCGACAGGCTTTCAAAAGTACCAGCCAAAGAAAGATGCTTTCCCCGAGCACTTATTGCCGCTGCTGGCTGAATGCAAGCCTATTTATGAGAAGTTACTTCAGATCGCTTTGTAAGAAATAATTTTTACTGCAGATTTAGAAAGCAATTGTTCTAAGTGTACCTTTGGATAGAATCCCACAGGATGAGAACTTTCAGCTGTTTACTTTTCCTTTGCTACTCCTTTGCATCTTCTTCTCAAGATGTGCAGGATAGTTTAGACTTATCTGAGGACACTATCAATGTTGAGATCATTGAACAGTACACTTCTTATTTCAAGATCGTAGATGGTGAATTGGAGGGAATTGGCTCAGAGATCCTTCAAGATGAGTTCGCCAATTCTCAATTCGTTCTGTTGGGTGAAACCCATGATGATGTTCAGACAGCGCTTTTCACGAATGCCATTTTACCAATACTTGCTGAAGAAGGATACAAGCATTTTGTATTGGAACAAGGTCGATCTTCTCTGGATCTCCTCTTTAAATGCTTAAAGGAACCTATTGAGATGCAAAAGGATCTGAGAGTCATACACCAAGAATCGGTGAATAAGTCGGCAGAACCCTACTTCCCATTTATGAACGGTGTAGAAGATGCAGCCTTTATGCAAACTGCCTTGAACGAATCTTTCGAGTTTCACGGAATAGATCAAGAATACTTCTACAGCTTCCCTTTTCTATTCAACCAATTGAGTGTTCTAGCAATAACCAAAAGCCCAGACCTCTTAGCAGATAGCGCAGCATTGTTCAAAGCTCATTTGGAGGCTTCTGAATATTTGTTAGAGCAATACAAATTAGAAAAGCGACAAAAAGATCACCCCCTATTCACCAACCTATTGAACTCTTCTGAGATCAAAGAATACTTCAATCTTGTTAACAAGAATCCCCAAAACGATCAGATCATACAGGATATCCTTTTGAGCTGGAAGATCTATGAGCAGAACCGACTGAACAGAAATTACAGCTTTAAAATGCGGGGAGACCTGATGAAGAGCAGATTCAAAGAAGTTTATGCAAAGGCATCTAGAAAGGAGATCAATCCGAAGATGCTGATAAAATTAGGTGGATTGCATATCATGAGAGGCAATACACCATTGGGAATTGAAGACATTGGAGAGCAAGCACATCAAATGGCGGATAAGAACAGCGGACAGGATCTGAACATCTATTTTATGTTTCGCTACTATTTAGACAAGGAAGAAGAGTTGGGGTATTTTGACAATGCAGTCGGCAACTCTAATTGGTTGAACGAAAGAAAACCGATCCTCTTGCAAGGCAAGGTGGATGAGTGGGCGCTGATCGATCTAAAATCCTTGAAAGCTGCTATGGAGGAAGAAGGTTATGTTTACCTATACCCGCCGATTAAAAAGTTGATCAGCAGACACGATTACATCTTGATCCCTCCTGCTACTGAGGATGTCAGGCCGAATTATGAGCCGAAAGCTGATTAATTTTTTTTCTTTCTTTTAAGTTCTTGAAAAATTACCTCGATCATTCTTTATTCAATAGCTTTTCAATTAACCTTTGTTCATTTTCTTTTGTCTGAAAAGAAAACGAACCAAAAGAAAGCAGAGGCGCACAGAAAATTCTTACTAGAAATTAAGGTTGCCGAGTGCCCATAACGGTCTCTCGATACAATCCCGCTTCGCGGGATCACTCGAGAACCTTAAATGGGTGTATCG
Source organism: Bacteroidia bacterium (assembly GCA_030429925.1). GTDB lineage: Bacteria > Bacteroidota > Bacteroidia > Flavobacteriales_E > Vicingaceae > UBA1494. The sequence continues at coordinate 13,500 of JAUIGQ010000036.1, forward strand.
AGGTAAGCTTTCATTTCGTTCCAAGAAGAATTATTCTGTGAAGCCAATTGTATCCTGCCTAAGGCAGGATTAGGAGCGTGAGCCGATCCATCAGCGAGCCGGCGTAGGTTGTGAATGACCAAATGCCTTGAAATTCATTAAAGGCGCCGTGCCTGCCAGAGCAAGGTCCTATGCATAGGCAGGCAGGCTTGTCGTTGTTCCGCTGAAAGCGGAATCTACTTTAATAGAATTTCTTGCATTTGGACAGAGAGCGGGGAAGCATTGATGGATCTTGAACTTTTTGGTTCGTTTTTGTTTCAAGACAAAAATGAACTAAAAGAATAATCAATAAATAATATCAGAATTGTAAAATTGTAAACTTGAAAGCTCAAAACAACATTCACAAAAAAGTAATCATCATCGGCGGTGGAGCCGCAGGCTTCTTTGCTGCTCTGAATCTATCAGATTCCATTCCCGGTGAAGAGGTGCTGATCTTAGAGAAAAGCCAGAAACTACTTTCCAAAGTCAAAGTCAGTGGAGGCGGTAGATGTAACGTAACCCATGCCTGCTTTGATCCAAAGGAATTAAGCAAATATTACCCTAGAGGTGAGAAAGAACTCTTAGGGCCTTTTCACAGCTTCTACCCTGCCGACACCATTGAATGGTTCGATCAAAGAGGCATCGAATTGAAGGTGGAAGAAGATGGAAGAATGTTTCCAACTACCGATTCTTCCCAAACCATCATCGACTGTTTCTTAGAAGAAGCTGAAGAAAAGGGGATCAGTGTCTGGAAAGGAGCTGAAGTTAAAAGTGTTATCAAGGAGGAGAACGATTCGACTTTCAAGTTAGTGTTGGACGACGGACAACGGCTAGTGGCAGAGCATTTAGTGGTTGCAGTAGGCGGAAATCCCAAATTAAAGCATTACGAATGGATCCAAGAATTGGGACATCAGATCATTCCTCCTATCCCCTCTTTGTTCACCTTCAATCTTCCCAAACACCCAAGCAATGAGTTGATGGGCTTGAGTCAGGAAGCTATGGTCAAGTTGATTGGGACAAATGAAGAAGCCTATGGACCTTTATTATTCACCCATTGGGGAATGAGCGGTCCGGCCATCTTAAAACTCTCGGCAAGAGCGGCAGATTATCTCCACAAAAAGAACTATCAATTTGAATTTGAAGTAGAATGGCTTTCGAATGCAGCAGCATTCATTCAAGAGCAAAGGAAGAATGCTGCAAACAAGAAGGTGGGAATGATAAAACCGCAAGAATTCAGCAAGCGCTTTTGGCAGTATTTACTGGACAGGGCCAATATATCTCAGGAACTCAATTGGGCCGATCTCAAAAAAGAACAACTCTTAAACCTTCAGCAGTGCTTAGAAGCTGATCGTTATCAAGCCAATGGGAAGACCACCTTTAAAGAAGAATTTGTAACCGCCGGAGGCATTGATCTAAAAGAGATCCATATGAAAAGCATGGAAAGTAAGATCGTACCCAATTTATTTTTCTGTGGAGAGGTGATCAATGTGGACGGACTAACCGGAGGATTCAATTTTCAAGCGGCCTGGACAACTGCTTGGCTAGCCGCAAAAGAGATCTCTGGTCGATAAGAGCAAAATAACTTACTGGGCTTTATTCGCAAAGGTTTTGATCAGCAAATAGATCAAATATACCCAAGGAGCTCCGTGCAAGAGAACATCAAACCAGTCCATAGGCCCCATTCCATTGGCTCCACCTGCAATCCACTTTAGTTTTCCCCAAATATGAGGTTCCGGAAAGAAAGGGGCTAATCCTAAAGACAGACAAAGTAAGATGGCGAAAGGGAGTTTAGAATTTTTCATGGGGCAAAGAAAAGAAGAGCTGATCGATGAATCTGATACTTAAGTTACATTGAGAACTATTCTTTCAAATACTTCTTGGTAGCTGAACGACCATCAGCGCTTATGATCCTTACCAAATAGGTTCCCTTTCTCAAAGTAGAAAGGTCAATTGTAAGATGGGCAGCTGAATAGTTGTTTCTAAACACTTCTTTTCCATTTGCATCCCACATGATCAGTTCTTTGATCAAAGCCGACTTTGAGTCGATCTGAAGTAGATCCTCAGATGGATTTGGGTAAAGCTTGATCTCATTTTCAAAGTCCTTTGCTTTCAAGGCAGTGGCTGATCCAAAACGATTGCCATAGATGTATTGCACGAATTCAGGATGATCAACAAAGGGATTTCTATTGCCTTGATATTTGAAGATGGTGTCGTTTCTCCTTCTCTCTGCTGCGCTCACTGTATCTAAAAGGTGCCATTGGTATAAAACCCTGGCATTGCCATGAAGAGGTGACTGATCAGAACTGCTCAACAAAGTATCCGCCACTTCAAGATCCAGCTCTCCGTGCTCCCCTTCATATCGTACATCCATATAGAAGATGATCCTGGCGATATCTCCTTTCATCTCATCTCTAGGTTCCCAAACCCAATTGGTAGAGGAAGTATAAGAATTGGTAGTTCCACTGTATACCCCGCTATTATCAATGAAGCGGGTATCCCCTAGATCAAAGTTTCGGTTGTTCCTGGCCGAGTTGGTAGAAATATCTTCAGCCATTAAGTTGTGAAGATCAGTGCCCGTACCTCTGGAAGTACCGAAGTTTCCTCTGGACTTTGCCCAAACATGCTCTCTGCTCCATCCACTTCCATTGTTGTATTCCAGCGGACCATTCATTGAGAAACCGGAATACACTCCAATTACATTGCTTGGGTTGTTGGGATCTTTGTCGGCAAGCTTCAGCACATCCCAGCAGTCCATTTGAGAAGAGCTGGTGTAATAGAACTCTGTATGCCCGTCAATGATATTGTTCAAAACATCCTTCAAGGAATCCCCTCTTAATCCTATGGCTGAAGAATAATAGCCTTGAGGAATTTGAGCGTGCAGGGAAAAGATAGAAGCACCCAACAAAAGGGCGAATAGCAAAGCTGTCTTTTGCATGAAAGTTTTAACTGTCAGGTTAATACTTCAAAGATAGGATGTTTGAGTTAAGGGAATGTTATTAGGCTTTCTAATCCTCCGCAATGTTTATCTCCTAGTTATGAGCGAAACCATAAATTATCTCAAACCTTACAATAAAAGTAGATGCATTATTATAGGCACAAAAACATAGGCTAAGGAAAGGTAACCCTCTAACTTCCATGAAAAACTATTAGTATTGACTTTTGAATATTTTTTTTGAAGCTCGTCCTCATCTATCATTTTGTAAAAAAAATGTGCTAGGATTGATAGAGTAACAATCAAAGTCCAAATGGCAATTGAGTAGCTAAATAAACTATTTATATTTAATGCTTTTGCTACTATAATGTCAACTGAGAAGATTAATGCCATTGAACTGTATCCAAGTAGGTAAGCAGAGCTTGTTCCACCTAAAAAAGTACTTCCTTCCCAAAGTTTTCTTTGAAATAAAAAAAGTCTAAAGTAGATGTACTTATAAAATGATAGAAATTGATTCACCAATTGCTTTTTAGAATATAAATGAAAAGATTCCTGCTATCATTCCATAATGATTTCTCTTTTTAAGTTATAGATGTAGCAATTCTAAAAGCAAGATACCTAATTAGTGTACAAAGTAAAAGCCTTAAATAGACTAATCAATAAGACTTCAATTATGTATTTTATCAAGAGAGGATAAATTGAATTAACTCTGATTTCTCATTAAAATGCACTCAAGCAAGATTGAAGTTTTCACAAATGTCAGGCTGAGCGGAGCGTTGTCCTGAGCTTGTCGAAGGGTCGAAGCCAGTTGATGGTAGGATTGCTGCGCCATCCTTTCTTCTCCGAGGTCAGAATGAAAGCCTGTTAGAAGCAAAGCTTCTAACTTCTTTTTTATTTTCATTTCGGCTTTTGAGCAAGCTCAAGCCTCATTCAAATAAAAAAGCCATGCATTGCATGGCTTTCATTTTCTAGTGATCGAGACAGGATTCGAACCTGTGACCGTCTGCTTAGAAGGCAGATGCTCTATCCAGCTGAGCTACTCGACCGGTATGTTTGACGCTTACTGTTCTGATGATTGAGTAGCGAAGCGCCTGTCCCGATTCAATCGGGAAGCTACTCGACCGGTATGTATTTTTTCTAAAACAAAAGCCCTCCGCCGTGTGGAGGAAGGCTTTTGCGGTCCGGACGAGACTCGAACTCGCGACCCCCTGCGTGACAGGCAGGTATTCTAACCAACTGAACTACCGGACCAATCTCTTTTAGAACTTTCCCCGCATCTTTCTGAACGGGTCGGCAAATGTAAAACTTTTTTTAATTTGAAGCATAATTAATGGAATATTTATACACTTCAAAATCGACAAAATATAATGCAGAAAGACATCCTCGATCGCTCAGACCTTGAATTGCTGATCGATCAGTTCTATAAAAGAGTTTTATCGAATCCTGAGATCTCCTTTTTCTTTACTGAAGTTGTAGAGTTAGATTGGGAAACTCACCTTCCAAGAATTGTAGATTTCTGGGAAAGTAACCTATTGGGAAGGGGACCCTATAAAGGAAATCCAATGCATGTGCACATTGATTTGAACAAGCGATCAAAATTAGAGCATAATCATTTTGAAGTATGGCTGCAATTATGGGAAGAAAGCATTCAAGCAAATTTTGATGGTCCCATGGCTGAACTTGCCATTAAGCGAGCGAAACAAATTGCTCAATTGATGCAACTGAAATTGCAATCTCCACCCTCACTCTAATTACTCTCAACTCTTAATACTCTAGCTACTTACTATCCTCCCATCTTCCATGGTAATGATCTTGTGGGTCTTCTGAGCAAAATCCTCATCATGGGTCACCACCAATAAGGCGATGTTCTTTTCCGTGGAAAGCTCATCGAAAAGATCGAATACGATACTGGAATTCTTACTATCCAAATTTCCTGTAGGCTCATCACACATGATGATGGCCGGTTCATTGATCAAAGCTCTGGCAATGGCGATCCTCTGCTTCTCCCCTCCTGACACCCTGGAGGCCTTCTTCAATGCATGCTTGTCGACACCCAATAACTTCAACTTGGCCATGGCATCATCCTCTATCTCTTGCAAAGATTTCTTTCCCAGCTTCTTGGCAGGTAACATTACGTTCTCCAAAACGGAAAACTCCGGCAGCAAATAGTGGAACTGAAAGACAAAGCCAATATGGGCATTGCGAACATAAGATAACTCCTTCCCGCTCTTGCCACTTAGCTTTTCACCTTGCAAGTACAACTCGCCTTCATAATCGGTATCCATGGTAGAGAGAATGTAGAGCAAAGTGGATTTTCCACATCCGGATTTACCCATAATGGATACAAAATCTCCTTCTTGAATAGAAAAGGAGATATCCTTCAAGACATGGAACAATACCGGATCTCGGAAGTACTTATTGATCTTATCTGCTCGAAGTACCTCTTTCATTGTCCTCTAATAATTTCTACCGGATCAATATTCTCCGCCCTGCTTGCAGGCAGATAACCTGCAAAAAAGGTGGTGATCAAAGCAAAGAAGATCCCGATCACATAATAGCTTGCCTGAAAATTAACAGGAAAGGTCTTGATCGTAGGCAAAGCCTCTGTTTCAAATGGGGTATGATCGATTAGAACTGAAACCAAATAACCGATGATCAAACCGACAACTCCTCCAACAACCCCAATGATCAGGGCTTCAGCCAAAAAGATCATCTTCACATCCAGTCCACTGAATCCGGTAGCCTTGAGAATGGCGATGTCGTTCATCTTCTCATAGATCAACATATTCAGAATGTTATAGATCCCAAAGCCTGCAACGATCAAAAGCGTAAAGGAAACAGCATAAGTGATCAGATTCCGAATGGATGAACCCGTTTCAAACCGAGCATTGGCAGAATTGATATCCACTGCTGCTATATCAAATTGCTTATTGAGCTGTTTCGACAAGGGCACCGCATCATTAATGTCGTATAGCTTTACATTGATATCGGTAATATAATCTGCACTCTTCCCCATGATCTTTTGAGCATTCTTCAAATTGGTGTAGCTCTGAACATCATCGATATCTGCCAACCCACTTTCATACAATCCAACGATCTTCAAGGAAAAGATATCCCCGCTAACGGTAGTGATCTGAATGATATCTCCAAGCTGCACCGACATCTTCCTAGCTACTCCTGCTCCTAGTATGATCCCGTTCTCTGATCGGGCCAGGTCCTCGGCACTGCCTTCCACTATATAATCTCCCAAATTAAACAGGCGATCTTCCTCCATAATATCCACCCCATGCACCAAGCCATTCAGCTCAATAGAGCCCGATATGTAGAATACCTGGGCTAAAAGCTGGGGAACCACTCCTTTCACCTCTTTCTTCCCTTCCAAATAATTAATAATGGGCAGAGCGTTGTGTATGCGACTTTGAGATCTTTTGGGCTTAACGGAATGAACTACGTTGAAACTCTCTTCAAATGAATCGTATAGATCAACTGGCTGTTCTTCTGAAGGTGTGATCTGATTGTACAAATGGATGTGTGGGGTGCGGTTGAGGATCAAGCCGTCTAACATGCCGTTCAAGCCCGTCATAAAGCTTACTAGGATGATAAAGGCAGCTATTCCAAAGGTTACACCCAGAGAAGCGGTGATGCTTTGCTTGAGCCGACTGATCAGATGTGTAGTTGATATGCCCAGGATCACCCGATAGTCCATACGATTTAGTTTCCTTTGAAAATAAACATTCCCGTATCCAGTCCTGACCTGATCTCAATATGATCAAAGTTCTTGATGCCGGTCTCTACCTTCACCAGTCCCTCTTTCGTTTGGACTTGATCACCCTCCAAAAGATAATCGATAGGAATGGTAATGACCCCTTTCTTTTCATCTACGATAATATTGGCTTCTCCTGTTAATCCCGGATAGAGTTGATCAGCTTGCACATCAAAGGTAGCTTCCACTTTGAAGGTCTGGGAGCGACTATCCATCTTGGGGTAGATCTTTGATAGCTTCCCACTAAAGATCTCCTTTCCGTAGGCATCCAAGCGTATCAAGACTTTCTGTCCGAGGCTGATCTTTGAGATATCCACTTCATCCACCAGCATTTCAACAATGAATGAATCCCTGCTGCCGATCAGGGCTACAGACTCTTGCAAGGAAACGATCTCCCCTCTTTCCTTCTTCAATTCATACACTTTGCCCTTCATCTCACTGCGAATACTAAAATCCTTAGTCGATTTTAAACTGGTCTTGTAATTATTCTCTGCCTGCTTGAACGAAGTGCGCAATTCGTTCTTGCTTTGCTGGTATCTGACTTTCAATAATTGCAATTGATTTTCCGATAGCTGATAAGCCAGTTTCCTTTTCTCGTATTCAGATTGGGAGCCAATTTTCTTCTCCCATAATCGCTTCTGTCTGAAATAATTAACCGAATCGTCGTAAAGTTTCAATTCAGCTGTTTCTATCTGCTTTTCAAGCTCATCCAGAATGTTCTCCTTCCCATAGAAATTATCCTTCGCCAGTTCATAAGCCAGCTTGGCATTCTCAGCATTCAGTTCAGGATTGCTATTGTCGATCTGCAAGATCAACTGTCCCTCCGCAACCGTATCCCCTTCGGTTACAGCTATGGCTTTCACGATTCCACCAACAGCAGAGAAAGCATTGTATTTTTCAGAAGGTTGAACGGTCAAGGAGGCATAGACCGATTCGGTAAGAGAACTGCTAGAAACCTTGTGTTTCTCTTTATTCTCCTTGCATGCCGAAAATAGCAAAAGCGCTACGAATAGCAGTGAAAAAGTTCGATTCATTCGTGAATTGGTTTGGGAAGAGAAAGGTACGAAAGAAAGGGAATCTGGAATCTAGAGCCTAGAGTATTAAAGATTGACATTTGAACTTTGATCAGACCGGTTCCAGCATCTCCCCTTTCTTGATGTCTTGGTTGGGTAGAATCTTATTTACTTCTTTCACAATAGCTTGATAGAGCATATTGAGCACTCTTTCTTTTGCAAAATGCAAATACACTACTTAACCAACGGTTCTAAATAGTAAAGGAAAATAATGACGAAGAGGGAAGAAAGTTTGAATA
>JAUIGQ010000037.1 GCA_030429925.1 Bacteroidia bacterium
GTCGATCGCTACAATACTAGGCTCGTCAACAACCACCTTATCTTGATGGATCACCAATGTATTGGCCGTTCCCAGGTCAATTGCGATCTCTTGTGTAAAAAAGTCAAATATTCCCATCTGATTTATATGTGTGCGGGTTCGCGTTCGGAATCCACTTTTCTATTTACTAACTATTCTTAATCTCTTTCTTTCTCGTCCCACCATGAAGTGAACTTGTCCTACTTCATGGCTCTTCTTCCTCACATTAATAGCAAAGCTTTTAATGCTTAAAATGCCTTACTCCGGTAAACACCATTGCCAAGCCATTCTCATTGCAGTAATCGATCGACAATTGATCTTTTACTGATCCTCCGGGTTGCACTACTGCTTTGATTCCTGCTTTGTCTGCGATCTCCACACAATCCGGGAAAGGGAAGAATGCATCCGATGCCATTACCGCTCCTTCCAGATCAAAGTTAAACTGTTTTGCCTTAGCAATTGCTTGCTGCAATGCATCCACTCTAGAAGTTTGTCCGGTACCGCTTGCCAACAACTGCTCACCTTTAGCCAATACAATTGCATTCGACTTGGTATGCTTAACGATCTTCAGGGCAAATTCTAGATCCTTCAACTGACTGTCAGTTGCTTTTTGATCCGTTTTTCCTTCAAAATCTGTTGTTCTTTCGGCAGCTCTATCCTTGTCTTGATAGAGGTAACCGTTCAATGCTGTTCTAATTTGGAACGAAGCTGTCTCAACCTTGTGCTGCTTCAATACGATCCTGTTCTTCTTTTGTTTCAAGAACTCAAGAGCCTGCTCATCAAAGTCAGGAGCGATCACTACCTCGCAAAACAATTTGTTGATCTCTTCTGCGGTTGCCGCATCAATTGCTTTATTGCAGATCAGGATTCCTCCAAAAGCTGATACAGGATCTCCGGCCAAAGCATCTTTATAGGCTTCAGCAACTGTATCTCTACTTGCAATGCCACAAGCATTATTGTGTTTCAAGATGGCGAAAGTTGCTTTTTCATCTGAAAAGTCTGAGATCAATTGAACTGCTGCATCAACATCCAAAAGGTTGTTATAGGAAAGTTCTTTTCCGTGCAACTGGTCGAACATCTTATTCAAATCGCCATAAAAGATTCCTTCTTGATGAGGATTCTCACCATATCTCAAGCTCTTTTGCTCGCTTTCATTGATAATAAGAGGACACTCTTCCTCTCCCATGAAATAAGAAGCTATGGCAGTATCGTATGAAGAGGAAACCTTAAAAGCAGCTTCAGCTAATTTTTTTCTTTGATCGATGGAGCTTTCTCCATTTTGACTAGATAAGATCTCTGTAACAGCAGGATATTGGTTTCTGTTGGAAATGATCATCACTTCCTTGAAGTTCTTAGCTGCTGCTCTGATCAAGGAGATCCCTCCAATATCGATCTTTTCAATGATCTCACTTTCTGTACCTCCATTTTTTACCGTCTCCTCAAAAGGATAAAGGTCAACCACAACCAGGTCCATTGGCGGAATATCATATTCTTCCAGTTGAGCAACATCTTCAGCAAGCTCTCTTCTCGCTAAGATCCCACCAAAAACTTTTGGGTGTAAGGTCTTCACTCTACCTCCCAAAATTGAAGGGTAAGAAGTTAGGTCTTCCACCCTGTTTACATTGATCCCGAGATCTTCAATAAATTTTTGTGTACCCCCAGTTGAGTAAATTTCAACTCCCAGATCATTCAACTGTCTTACCAGTGGTTCTAAACCATCTTTGTAAAACACTGATATTAAGGCAGTTTTAACTTTTTTTTGTCCTTGCATTAAATCGACCGAATTAGCTACAATTTTAAGCATATTCACGGCTTTACACAATGGCCATTTTCCGACTTTTCAAATAGTTTTCATCAAGGTTTTTTACCTACTTTCAGCATTGAACTAATGATGAATGGTTAGAAGATATAAGTTGAAAGGTATAATTTCGTCCTATGCTCATTCTTAGACTAATAAAAGAGAGTTTGTTATTTGCCATTGACTCATTGGTGGTAAACAAGTTGCGAACGCTTCTTTCCTTATTGGGGATCACAATTGGGATCTTTGCCATGGTCTCAGTTTTCACCATGGTTGATTCATTGGAGAGAAATATCAGAGATAGCATTCAGAGTTTGGGAGATAATGTGGTATACATTCAAAAGATGCCGTGGCAGTTTGATGCAAGTACACCTTGGTGGGATTATATCAGAAGACCGCATCCCGGACTGGAAGATTTCAAGATGGTGAGCAAGCTTACCAGAAATGCCGAGGCTATTGCAATGCTGGCAGGAACAGGGGGGACGGTTAAATACAAGAATAACTCTATTGAGAACATAACAGTTAATGGAGTAACTTATGATTATCGGCAGATCTGGGACCTAAAGATCGTGAAGGGAAGATACTTTACCGAATTGGAAGTAAGGACCGGAAGACCGGTAGCTATCATAGGGGCTGATGTGGCAGATAATCTTTTTCCGAATCAGGAGGCAGTTGGTAAAGACTTCAAATTCAAGGGCAGGAAAATGAGTGTGATCGGTATACTGGAGAAAGAAGGAGAGCAAATGATGGGTGGTTCCAATGATAAGAATGTATTTACCCCTCTTAACTTTGCTCGAAACTTTATCAATCTCAACTCCAGGAACAGTGGTTCTATCATTATGGTAAGGGCTAAAGAGGGGATCAGCAATGCTGAATTGATCGACGAGCTAACCGGAGTGATGCGTTCTATTCGAAAGTTAAAGCCTACCGCTGATGATAATTTTGCCCTCAATCAGTTGAGCATGCTTTCACAAACTTTTGATGGATTGTTCAAAGTCTTCAATATCGCAGGATTTGTGATCGGTATCTTCTCAATTATTGTTGGTGGCTTTTCTATTGCCAATATCATGTTCGTTTCGGTGAGAGAGAGAACACCTTTGATCGGAATTCAAAAGTCACTGGGAGCGAAGAATTACTTCATCTTACTTCAGTTCCTGTTTGAGTCAGTGTTCTTGTGTTTGCTAGGAGGCGCTGTTGGCTTGTTTTTAATCTTCCTGGGAACTCTCTTTCTACGATTTGGATTGGACTTCAATGTAGTTCTAGGAATGAACAATATCACTCTTGGGCTAACGATCTCTGTGATCATCGGATTGGTCTCCGGAATAATTCCTGCCTTTATTGCCAGCAGATTAGATCCGGTGGAAGCAATTCGCAGCTAAAGCTGCTCAAGAGCACAGAATTCAGAATGCAGAGTAGAGAATCACGACTCTAGACTCTAGGTTCCAGATTCTTCTCCAAGATCTCATCCAACAACTCAATCGCCTTATTCACACTTTTCACCTGCTCATAAACCAAGCTCAAACGGTCTTTTCTTTCTTTGAGTTTGCAAAGGCCGGAGTGGGTTTGCACATACTTTAATACCTGACTGAAAATAGGAGATTGATAGTAAGGGGAATCTTCATTGCTCACAAAATAGCAGATCATCTTGTTCTGCTTCAAAACCACTTTCTCCAATCCAATCTCCTTGGCGATCCACCTCAATCGGATGGCTCTGATCATTTCTTGAGTAGCTACCGGAATGGGCCCGAATCGATCGATCAAGTGCTCTTCAAAAGCTCTTAATTCTTCCTCTTTTTCCAAAGAGTCCAGCTCTTTGTAAAGGTTGATCCGCTCGGCAATATTGCTTACATAGTCATCGGGGATCTGGATCTCCAGATCTGTCTCGATCTGACAATCGTCCACAAAATGTTCTCCTTCATTCTGGTAGAGATCCTTGAACTCTGTTTCTTTCAGTTCCTGAATAGCTTCGTTCAAGATCTTCTGATAGGTGTCGAAACCGATCTCCCCAATAAATCCACTTTGCTCTGCCCCTAATAAGTTTCCGGCTCCACGAATATCTAAGTCCTTCATAGCGATCTGAAATCCGCTTCCCAGATCCGAGAACTGCTCCAAAGCTTGCAATCTTTTCCTGGCTTCCGAAGTCAAGCTCACCATTGGTGGAGCTAATAAATAACAGAAGGCTTTTTTGTTCGACCTTCCCACTCGACCTCTCATCTGATGAAGATCGCTCAAACCGAAATTATTGGCGTTGTTGATGATGATGGTATTGGCATTGGGGATATCCAATCCACTTTCAATAATAGTGGTAGCCACTAAAACATCAAACTCTCCATTGATGAAAGACATCATCTTCTCTTCCAACTCATCACCTTTCATTTGTCCGTGAGCTGTTAATACTCTTGCATCAGGCACAAGCCTTTGCACCATGCCGGCCACTTCCTTAATGTTTTGAACTCGGTTGTGAATGAAGAATACTTGTCCGCCTCTGCTGATCTCATAGCTCACTGCATCTCTGATCAATTCTTCATTGAAGGTGTGAACTTCGGTAAGAATAGGCTGACGGTTGGGTGGAGGGGTGTTGATCACCGATAGGTCTCGAGCCTGCATCAAGGAGAACTGAAGTGTACGTGGAATGGGAGTGGCAGTGAGAGTGAGGGTATCTACATTCACCTTCATCGTTTTCAATTTATCCTTCACTCCAACTCCGAACTTCTGTTCTTCATCAATGATCAGTAGACCCAGATCCAAAAATTTCACATCCTTGCCAACTATTCTGTGGGTGCCAATTAAAATATCTACTTCACCGTTCGCCACTTTGGCCAAGGTTTCTTTTTGTTTTTTCTGACTTTTAAATCGATTGATATAATCCACTTTTGCAGGAAAGTCTTTCAACCTGGATTTAAAGGTTTGATAGTGCTGCCAAGCCAAGATGGTGGTGGGCACAAGAACCGCCACTTGCTTGCTGTCGGTCACTGCCTTGAAGGCAGCACGTATGGCAATCTCAGTTTTCCCAAATCCAACATCTCCACAGATCAATCGGTCCATGGGAGTCTCAGACTCCAGGTCTGATTTTACATCTTGAGTTGCCTTTAATTGGTCAGGGGTGTCTTCATACAAGAAAGAAGCCTCCAACTCATTTTGAAGGTAAGTGTCCGGTGAGTAGGCAAACCCCTTTTTCGATTTTCTTTCAGCATATAGCTTGATCAAGTCGTAGGCAATCTCTTTGACCTTCTTCTTGGTCTTTGCCTTTAGTTTTTTCCATGAATCTGAACCTAGCTTGTCAACGCTTGGAGGGGTTCCATCCTTGCTGACAAATTTGGAAATTCGATGCAGGGAATGAATGCTGATGTAAAGGATATCTCTATTCTTATACAGGATCCGAATGGCTTCTTGTTCTTTTCCATCCACCTGAATTTTCTCCAAACCACTGAACTGTCCAACACCGTGATCTATATGAGTAATAAAATCTCCAGGACTTAGATTTTGAAGCTCTTTTAAAGTGATTGCCTGATCCTTTTTCTTGAAAGATTCCTTTAATCTGAATCGCTGATATCTATCAAAGATCTGATGGTCGGTGTAGATGGCCAGGTCTTGAACCTTATCTTCAAATCCTTCATGAATGCTCAAGAGCATGCTTTCGATCTGCAAGTCCTTTCCAATGTCTTCAAAAATGGAATACAACCTCTCGATCTGCTTGCTATTGTTGGCAACGATAAGGTTGGTAAGTCCATTCTTGTGGTTCTTCCCCAATCGTTCTGCCAGCAGGTCGAAGTTCTTGTTGAAAGCCGGTTGCGGACTAGTTTGGATATCAACCTTCAGATCTGCCTTGAAATAGGTTTGAATACCAAATTCAATGGTGTTCAAATGAAGGGTTGAGTGAATGAACTTATCCTTGGAAATGAATTGCTCCTCAGGCTTCAGATGTTTTAGAGGTGATCCCAGATTCTCATAGGTCTCTTTCGCCTTCGTGAATTGTTTATCGATCTTGTCTCTGCTAATGCTAAAATCCTTGAACCAGAAAAGGGTATTATCGGGAATGAATTCGAATATGGGTACTCGGCTCTCTTCTACCAGTTTCTCCTGCACATTAGGCAAGATGGCAATACTCTCCAACTTTTTCACCGACAATTGACTGGCTGCATCAAACAGTCTGATCGAATCGATCTCATCTCCAAAGAATTCAATTCGGTAAGGATGTTCATTGGCAAATGAATATACATCCAAGATCCCACCTCTTACTGAGAATTCACCCGGTTCTCCTACAAAGTCGGTGCGTTCAAAACCATATTCATTCAAGCTTTCTATCATGAAAGCTATGCTCAAGTGATCTCCAACATTGACCGACAGTCTGTTCTGCTTTAAATTCTTCTCGGTAACAACAAATTCAGAGAGCGCTTCCGGATAACTTACAATATAATACTGTTGCTCACCAGCCGCGATCCTGTTCAATACTTCAGCCCTAAGCTGGATATTGGCATTGTCGGTTTGCTCGATCTCATAAGCTCTTTTGTAGGAGGATGGATAAAACAATGCTCTTTCGCCCACCAATGCTTCCAGATCATTCAGGAAGTAAGCAGCCTCTTCTTTATCTGCTAATATGAAAAACTGGTGTAGGGGCAGTCCTTTAGAAATACCATATGCCATAAATGCGTTGATACTTCCTGAACTATTGATCAGATGCAAGTGGGAAAGAGGATGATCTCTAAGTTGATCTGCGATCTGCTTGACTCTCGGGTCCTCTTTGTACCTTTCCTTAAGCTGCTCTAATTTCATTTAGGACTGCAAAACTACTCTATAAGTCCTAATACAACTTAAATGTTCCGACAAAGTTCTTTGTATCCTGCAGCAGCTTTCTTGTTGCCATATTGAGAGGCCTTCTGAAGATAGTTACAAGCTTCTTCAAAATTGACCCTTTTACGTGCTTCCATGGCTAAGAGGAAGTAAGCTTGATGGTAGTCGAACTTCAGTTGAATGGCTTTATTTAGGTCTGCAACTGCCTCTGCATCCTTGTTGAGATTGAGCTTTGCAAATGCTCTGTTGGTGTATGCATCAGGACTAGGCATTAACTCAATGCTCTTGTTATAATCCTCAATGGCCAATTTAAAATTTCCTCTATTGCTCAATTCATTAGCACGATTAAAATAGGCATCTGCATGTGGTCTCAGTTCAATGGCCTTATTGAAATCTGAAATGGCTTTCTCGCTTTCACCTGCCTGACTATATAGGTTTCCCCTATTGTTATATGCATCTGCATAGTAGGGTTTGAGTTTAACTGCTTTATCGAAATACTGAAAGGCCAAATTCTTTTCTCCTTTCAAGAGAACATAGCTCCCAAGATTATTATATGCCTGCGCAACCTTTGGATGTTTGCTAAGTACATCTTCCCAGATCAACTGATCGTTCTCCCAGACCTTGCTTCTTTCAAAACTCATTAACCCAAGTCCAATTATCATGATCAAACTCAGGTATTTCAGATTGTTCATTGGCAGGTCTTTGGCGAAGGTGCCAAGTATCAGCAACAAACCAAGCATGGGCAGATAGATGTATCTATCTGTTACCAATTGATTTCCAACCGGTATGAAGTGCAAGGTGGGTGCGATGATGAGAAAGTAGATCAGAGCTCCGATCCACAACATTCTTTTTTCACGAAACTTGAAGATCAGCCAAATACAAGTGATCAATAAGACCAAAGCACCGTAGAATTTAAGTGGCAAAAGGCCATCTGTTAATTCCGGATAAGGATAGAAGGCAGAAAGCTGAAATCCCCATAGAAATTTAAAGGGATAGAAGAGAATGGAGTAGGAGAGTAGGAATATGCGATCAAAGTATCCAAAGCTTATAGAAAGGTCGGATAAATGTCCTGCAGCTTCTCGACTATTAATTGTTACTATGGCGAAGATCAAAGAGATCAGTATGAGTGGGATCTTATTATAAAGCAATTTTAGCTCAGCCTTCTTTCCTTTTAGCAGGTCGAGCAGAACAAGGATCAAGGGCAGGCTAATGGCAGTTGCCTTTGAGAAACAACTGAGCAAGAAAAATAAGGTAACTAAGAAATAATCCCTTTTGTTAGCTGAATTGAGATAGTTCAAATAATACAGTAGAGAAAGCAGATAAAATGAGGTGAAGACTAGGTTGCTAAATGCAGAAACCCATGCAATGCTCTCAACTTGCATGGGGTGAAGAGCGAAAATGGAAGTAAGAAAGACCAGCAGCCAGTCTTTGAATCCCAGCTTTTTCAAGACATTGAAAAGTAAGATTGAATTCAATAGGTGAAACAAGATAGAAGCCAAGTGGTAGCCAATTGGGTTTAGCCCATTCAACTGATAGATCATGGCATAGAAAAGAGTTGTAACAGGCTGGTACATTCCAACGGAAGTGGAAGAGAAGATTGAGCGTAGACTCTTTCCATCAAGATGCTGGATATCCGAATTATTGACCACTTGCACTTGGTCGTCCAAATAGGTGAAGCCATGCTCCAAGGATAAAGAATGGGTGAGGATAATGCAGATGGCTAGGGAGAGAAGAAAGATCAGATGTTGTTTGGAAGACATGGATCTAGCTAAGCAGTTTGTCGTCCTTGGTTGCCCATCTTATATCAAATGACACTCCTTCATTATTTTCAACCTTTATTGTTGCTTCTAATTGGTGAGCTAGGGTGTATATTAGAAGGAATCCAAATGAATCCTGAGCTTCGGGATCAAAATTTTCCGGCAAACCAAGCCCGTTATCTGCGATCAGCAGTATGATCTGTCTGCCACTCTTTCTCATTTGCAGATCTATCTTTCCATTATTTCCTTCAGGAAATGCGTGTTTTAATGAATTGGAAATGATCTCATTGATCATCAAACCACAGGGAACAGAATCATCCAAGGAAAGCTCAAAATCCTCAATGTTCATATTCAGTTCGATCTTGGTTTTGTCAATATGATAAGTCTCGATCAGTTGAGGTAATAGTTGTCGAATGTAATTGCTGAACAGAGATTGCTCATCATCCTCTTTCTTGTATAGACTTTCATGAATCAGCGACATGGAGACGATCCTGCTTCTGCATTCATTTATGATTGAATCAAGCTGCTCATCTTCAATGTATTGAGCTTGAATGCTTAACATACTGGAAATGATCTGCAGATTGTTCTTTACTCGATGATGGATCTCCTTGAGCAAGGCTTTTTTATTATCCAGTTCACTTTCAATGGTATCCTTGTTCTCCAATAATTGCTTGTGAAGAGATTTGTTTCTTCTATTGGTTAAGACCAATCCGATCACAAAGAATACCAGCAAGAAGGCGATGATAGAAATGGCAAAGATCAGTTGTTGTTGCTTTTTGTTCTCTTCTTCCTGCTCCAGAGCTTTTGCCTTAGCCAATTTTAATTCATACTCGGCATTTTCCAATTTAGCACGCTGATTACTGGCCAATCTGTCTAACATTTCATAGTCTATGTTAAGACTGTCTTTCATGGAAAGGCTCAGTCTAAGTGCGTCCAGGGCTGCCTTGTACTTACCCTTTTTTTCCAGGATCTCTGACCTTTGCTTGTGCAATAGCTTTTCAAGTTCAAAGTCTCGAATATCTTCAATGGTTCGCAAGGCTTTTAAATTGTAATAGAGTGCTGAATCAATGTCCCCTCTGCCTATCTTATTGCTTGCTTTTAACCAATAGGCATAGCTGATACCAATAATGTAGCCGGATCTAGTGTTATAATCAATGGAGAGGTCCAGGTAGTAGTCTGAGCTGTCGTAATCCTTCAGTCCATTATGAGCCTTTCCCAAATAAAAGAAAGAATTCCCTTCTTCAAGATGCCTTTTCTCTTGTCGGAAATGTTTTAAGCTCTTGTATTGTAGCTGAATTCCCTTTTGAAAGTCTCCATTTTCAATATGTACCAAGCCTATGTTTGAAAGAGCATTGTGGTACCCAAAATCATCTTCGATCTTCTTGAAATGAACTGCTGAAAGGTCATAATAGGTCATTGCATCTTCATAGTTCTTCAAGAAGTAATGAATGTTCCCCAGCTGCAAATAGGCAATTCCCAGTTGCTTTTCTTGATTTCTCTTCTTAAAGATCTCGGTAGCTTCAAAAGCCCTTGTAATAGCTCTTTCATAGTCGCCGATGGCATAATCAACACTGGCAGATTTGAGGATCAGATTACCTTTCTCTTCTTCAAGATCCAATTGCTTCAAGATCTCGATCCCAATGTCTAAGGAGCTTTGACAGGAATCGTACTTAAAAAGGTAGAAGTAATGACTTGCCATTAATTCATACCATTTAGCCAGGGATAAAGAATCCTTTCTATTGTATGAGTAGGCAGAGGCTTTCTTTAAGAGCTTCAATCCGGCTTCATGATCGTAAAGACGTTTGGTTAACTCAGCCTTTCGAATGGTAAGCTCTCTGTATAAGTCGTCCTCAAGTCCTGCTTCTTCTAATTTTGCTTTGGTTAGTATGAAATTTGAAAGAGAATCCTTCTTTTGAAAATGATATTCGGCAAGGCCTATTAGTCCGGAATATTTCTCTGAGGGAATATCGGAATCAACCAATCTTTGGATGCTATCCAAGGAGGATTGTGCGATCGTTAAGTTGAACGCAAATAAAATGGGAAGTAGAACAAAGGCCTTGAGGCTACCTCTCATACTGTTGGTGTTTTACCTCACAATGTAAGTAATTCTAGTAATAGCTTAGAACTTTATCGACCATATTTTTAGAGCCGATAACAATTGGAACCCTTTGGTGAAGACTAGTAGGTTCAATATCTAAGATATTTTCCTTTCCGCTATGTCCCAATCCACCTGCCTCTTCCATAATAAAGCTCATAGGATTGCATTCGTAGAGCAATCTCAATTTTCCGTTTGGTGAAGAAGTGCTTTCCGGATAAATGAACACCCCTCCCTTTAACATATTCCTATGCAAGTCGGCAACCATTGATCCAATATATCTGCAAGCATAGGGTCTTTTAGTGCTCTTGTCATCCTCTTTTACATAGTCCAAATAAGCATTGATAGCTGGAGAGAATTCTCTTCTCTTTCCTTCATTGATCGAATAGGTTTTTCCTCCTTTCGGACATTCCATATTGGGGTGAGAAAGACAGAATTCTCCAATGGATGGGTCAAGAGTAAATCCATTTACTCCATTTCCGGTGGTGTATACCAACATGGTTGAAGAGCCATAGATCACATAACCTGCAGCAACCTGATCCCTTCCTTTCTGAAGGAAATCTTCAATACTTGCTTCTTGTCCTATCTCCGATTTTCTTCTATAGATGCTGAAGATAGTTCCAATAGAAACATTTACATCAATATTGGAAGATCCATCTAAGGGATCAAAAACCACTATGTATTTACCTTGCTTTGATCGTTCATTGGTGAAGGCTACAAAATCATCATTCTCTTCAGAGGCAATGCCACAAGCTTCGCCACCATTCTTCAAAGCTGAAATAAATTGCTCGTCTGCAAATACATCCAGTTTTTGCTGTGTTTCACCCTGAATATTTTCCTGCTCTGTAGCACCAAGTATCTCTGCTAAGCCCGCTTTGTTTACTTCTCTGTTAACGATCTTGGAAGCGATCACAATATCATTCAACAACCTGCTTAATTCTCCGGTTGCATATTTGAAATCGTCTTGTCTTTCAATGATAAATTCGCTTAGTGTCTTTACTCCTTGCATCTGATGGTTTTGCTAGCTTGCAAATATCGCAAACTCCTGAGAATTCATCACTTTTGCGAGGCTTAAGAATCGGATTCACTTATTTTTGTCGAGCTATGGAATTAACCATTAGGAAAGGAAGGAAAGAAGACTGCAAAGCAGTATTGGAATTGATCAAAGAACTGGCCATCTATGAAAAGGAGCCAGATGCGGTTGATTTAGATCTGAAAACCCTGGAAGAAGATGGTTTTGGAAGTGATCCGGCATATGATCTAATTGTGGGAGAAGCGAATGGAGAGATCAAGGGGATCGCTCTTTTCTACGAGAAGTATTCTACCTGGAAAGGAAGGGCCTTATATCTGGAAGATCTTATCGTGACAGAAAGTTTTAGGGGAAAAGGAATGGGTTTAAAACTTTTCAAGGCGGTGATTAAGGAAGCATATGAAAGATCAGCGGGCAGAATGGAATGGCAAGTATTGGATTGGAACCAGCCGGCCATTGATTTTTACAAAGATTTTGGAGCATCCATTGAAACTGAATGGCTCAATGGAAGGTTTAGTAAGGAGCAGATCAAATCAATTTGTGAAGAATGAAAGTATTTAAGTTTGGAGGAGCATCGGTAAAGAATGCAGAGGCGGTAAGGAATGTTGCGAGTATTCTTAAAGAACATACTTCAGAACCTCTGATCGTTGTGGTTTCTGCTATGGGGAAGACTACCAATGCTTTCGAGAAACTGCATAAAGAATTCTTTCAGAGAGGAGATAACTGCACCAGTATCTTGCAAGAGATCAAAGACTTTCATTTCGGGATCATTCAAGAGCTTTTTCCGAAAGATCATCCCATTCATGAAGAGATCCATAACACCTTTGTGGAGGTGGAGTGGCAGCTGGAGGATGAGCCGGTTGGGACCTATGATTTCGAATACGATCAAATGGTGGGATTGGGAGAGATCTTGTCTACCAAGATCATTAGCGGCTTTTTGAAAGAAGAGAAGATCGCACATGAATGGATGGATGCCAGGGATCTGATCAGAACAGATAATTCATACAGGAGGGCAGTAGTCGATTGGGAAGTGAGCGGACAACTTTGCAAGAGGAAGATCGGCAGTTATTTCACAAAGAACCCCAATGGATTAGTTATAACACAAGGATTTATTGGAGGAACCTCTGAAAACTTCAGCTCTACTTTAGGTAGGGAAGGGTCTGATTATTCGGCAGCTATTCTGGCTTGCATCATGGAAGCGGATGAAGTGGTGATCTGGAAGGATGTGGAAGGAATGTACAATGCAGACCCGAAGTTCTTTGAGAACACTGTGAAGTTGAACAATATCTCTTTTCAAGAAGCCATTGAGCTGGCCTATTTCGGTGCCTCAGTCATTCACCCAAAGACCGTTCAACCTTTGCATAGGAAGAACATTCCTCTCTATGTAAAATCTTTCCTACAGCCGGATCGCAAGGGTAGTTTGATCAATGAGAATGCAAAGGATGATTCTATTGTCCCTTCCTATATTCACAAATCCAATCAACGTTTGATCTCCATCTCGGCTAGAGATTATGCCTTTATCATAGAGCACCATTTGTCTGACATCTTCAAGCTCTTTGCAGAACATGGCGTGAGCATCAATATGATGCAGAATTCAGCCATTAGCTTTTCAGTTTGTGTGGATGAAGACGATCGCTTGGAAAATTTGATCAGGGAATTACAGAAGGAGTATAAGGTAACCTACAATCAGAACTTGACCTTACTAACTATTAGACATTACAATGAAGAAGTGATCGAGAATCTGATAGGGAAGAAAAAGATCTTTCTTGAGCAGAGGAGCAGGAATACGGCGAGATTCATTGTT
This sequence comes from Bacteroidia bacterium, assembly GCA_030429925.1. Lineage (GTDB taxonomy): Bacteria > Bacteroidota > Bacteroidia > Flavobacteriales_E > Vicingaceae > UBA1494. Next base: position 13,294 of record JAUIGQ010000037.1, read on the forward strand.
GAATCAGAAGCTGGTCCTTCGATACAATTTCGATAAATCGAAATCACTCAGGAACCGAGTCTGGAGTCTGGAATCTGGAGGAATGAAGCAGAATGTCAGGCTGAGCGGAGCGCTGTCCTGAGCTTGCCTGCACTGAGCGCCCTGCCGAAGTGTCGAAGGGTCGAAGCCACTTTTTAGAATCAGAAATCTAAGATTCAGGAATTGTAGGATTGGATGATTATTTAGATTGACAAGATTTGTCTACTCCTTAACCACCTTCTGAAAGCTTACATCATTTCCATCATGCGCTTTGAGCAGGTAGATACCACTTTGTAATTCTGAAAGATCGATGGTGCTTCGCGGGTTTGAATAAGAATTTACCAACTGACCGGATAGATCATAGATCTCGATTAAATCAAAATTACTGTCAAAATAGATCTTGTTCTCAGCAGGGTTTGGGTAGAAAGCGAAACTCTCCAGATTCTTGTTTAATTCATTGATCTCTGTAGTGGATCCTCTTTTTAGAAGTAAACCTTGCCCAACGGCCCATAGTCCATTTGGAGTTGACTTTATGCTCCGAATACTAGATGGTCCAGTGCTGATTCTAGGGGACTCTGATATCCAATTGTTCTGATTACTATTATAACGGAAGATCTGGCGATTGCTTCCGGAGACAAATAATTCATTTGAACTAGAGAATTCCAAAGATTGCCAATACCCATATGATTGATACAAAGGACTTGATAGTTGTGAGTTCCAACTTTGTCCATAATCATTAGAAATCAATAAACTGCTATCATTCAAGGCGTATATGTCATTATTTATGATGGCTAATCCATAGACATCTTTGCTAGAAACTCTTTGAAAGTTTGAATTCCTCCCCTTGTATATCCCTTCTTCAGATGCTATATAGATCGTATCATTATCAAACTCCACGGCATGGATGGCTGTTATGGTTGGTGGTCCTTGATTGTAAAAAGGTGCCCAAGTTGCTCCTTGATCAGTTGTGTGATAGAACAATCCGAAGTGACCAAATAACACAGCAGATCCATTTCCGTAAGGTGTAATACCATATGCTTCAGAATTAAAAGGAGGATTTGTAATGCTACTTGTTGTCCAAGTTACCCCTTTGTCGGTCGTTCTGTAGATTACTGTGAATCCTGCGCTATTGCTACCACATAATACTCCAATAGAATCAGAAAAGAAATGAACTGTTGTCAATAGGCTATGTACAAAGGAATTGTTTGTGTTCCATGTGTTTCCGCCATCGGTAGTATAAAACAATCCTGATGTGGCAGAAGTAGATCCAGGTGCAGGTGCAATTGCCCAGCCATTACTTGCATTGGAGAAAGCAATGTCTGTAAAGTAAGCGTTTGTATTGATTTGATCTTGCCAAATTCCTTGAGAAAATAAGAGGGTAGTCACCAAGAATAATTGAAGAAGAAGTAGCAGTTTTTTCATGGCTAACAGCTTTTAATGCCTTTTAAAGTTAAGTAATAATCGTTCATAGGTGTTCTAACCCAATATCTTATCCGCCAACACCTCCGACAATTTATAATAGGATTCTTCCGTCCAGCCGGCTATATGCGGACTCAGAATTACCTTGTCAGAGGTTGCCAATCTTTTGAAGGCAGAAGGCAATTGATCTTTTTCCAATTGCTCAAAGGAAGTGCTTTCGTATTCCAATACATCCAAACAAGCACCCAACACATTTCCGGAGTCAATGGCTTGCATTAAGTGGTCGATTACCAGGTTCTTTCCTCTAGCCGTATTGATGAGGTAAATGTTCTTTCTGAATCTGGCCAGATAGGCCTCATCGATCAAACCATTTGTTTCTTCGGTCAGTGGCAAATGAATGCTTAAAACTTCTGTGGTTTGGAAGAATTCTTCTTCCTCTACCTCTTTTACATAGCTGTTTCCAAAGCCTTTTTTGTATTTGTCATAGGCGATCACCTTCACTCCGAAACCTTTTAATCTCTTGGCAAAGGCCTCACCCATATATCCATATCCCAAGATACCCACCGTCTTTCCCTTCAGTTCCACTCCTCTGTTCTTTTCCCTATTCCATTGAGCTGCTCTTACTTCAGCATCACCTCTACTTAAATGATTGAAGAGGGATAGCAACATTCCAATGGCATGCTCAGCAACTGCGTCTCTGTTTCCTTCCGGTGAATTGTAGCATTTAACCCCTTTTTGTTCGGCATGGGCAACATCAATATTCTCCATGCCTGCTCCGGACCTTGCGATCCACTTTAGAGAGGTGGCTTTATCCAGTATCTCTTTGTCGAACTTAAAACGGGAACGGATCACTGCTCCTTCATAATTATGGATCCTTTCTATGATGGCAGCTCTGTCAAGATCTATTGACCAATCGCATTCATATCCGGCTTTTTCCAGTCTCTCTCTTAGGATCGGATGAACACTGTCAATGAATATGACTTTGGGGTTTCCCATAAGTTTTATAGCAATCCATACATGATATGACCAATGCCGAAGTAGATGAACAAGCCGACAATATCATTCATGGTAGTAATAAAAGGACCGGTTGCCAATGCAGGATCAATATTGTAGCGATCTAGCATTAGGGGAACCAAAGTGCCGAAGAGTCCGGCGAAGATGATCACCAAGACCAAGGCAATACTCACAGTTGCTGCCAAGTCCAAACTGTCCTTGAAGAAAATGGTGTACAACAGGATCAAGATACTGCAAACTACACCATTCAAAAGGGCAACCAAAAACTCCTTCCCCAGCTTATAGCTGAGAGAATCGAATCCGAGCGAATTATTGGCTAAGCCTTGCACGATGATGGCCGATGATTGCACTCCCACATTTCCTCCCATGGCGGCTATCAATGGAATGAACAAAGCCATCTCCGGATACAATCCCAATTGGGCTTCATATTGATTGATCACCATAGCGCCTAAGATACCTCCTAAAAGTCCTACCAATAACCAAGGTAATCTTGCCCGCGTGAGCATGCCAATGCTATCTGCAGAATCTACATTCACCGATAGACCGGATGCCATTTGATAATCCTTTTCAGCCTCTTCCTGGATCACGTCAACAATATCATCAATGGTGATCCTTCCGATCAATCGATTCAGCTCGTCCACTACCGGCAATACGATCAAGTCGTATTTTTTCATAATGCTCGCAACCTCCTCAGATTTTTCATAGGCTTTTACAGAGAGGATGTCTTCAAAATAGAGATCTTCCACCTTGTCGCCACTAGAGGCTAGGAGTAATTTTTTCAATGAGAGGGTGCCAAGCAGTTTGTCACGTTCATTTACAACATAAATGGTATAGACATTCTCAATATCCTCTGCTTGCTTTCGCATTTCGCGAATACATTTTATGGGTGTCCAGTCTTTCCGAACCTTGATCAACTCTTTTGCCATTAACCCACCCGCAGAGTCTTCCGGATAGGAAAGTAAGTCTACGATCACCTGCGCTTGATCAATATCTTCAATGGCGGAGATCACATCGTCCTTTTTCTTGTCGGGCAACTCAGCAACGACATCAACCGCATCATCAGAATCCATATTGCTGATGAGTTTATCTGCGATCTCTTGCGCACCCAAAGATTCCATTAGATTTTCTCTAATGTCCTCTTCCAATTCAATGAGAACCTGTGTTGCAATCTCATTGTCCAGAATTCCGAAGAGCCTATTGGCTTCCTCTCTCTCCAACTGGTCCATTACTTCTGCAATGTCAGCCGGATGAAGCTGATTGATCTCCTCCAATAATGGGGCATTCAAATCTTCTTGAAGACAAGACTGCACTTGTTGGATGTATTCCTTATTGAGCTCGAATTGCATGATGTAGGGAATTCTGCGACGAATTTAAGATTTTGAAATGGAAAGATAGAGGGTGGAGGAAGTACTTGCAGTAATTAGAGTTGAGAGTACTTGGAGTTTGAAGAAGGAGGAGGTTGGTGCCTTCGAGAGCCTCAGGCACCAAAGAAATAACGAACCAATAACTAAATCGTTGCCTGAGGCTCTCGAAGGCAACAGACAAAGTATTCTAAGTACTCTAATTACTCAGCTTTCTGCATATTCCAACAAAATCCTCCACACTCAATTGCTCTGCTCTTAAGTTGAAGATCTCCTCCTGAGCTAAGTCGGGAACTTCATTCAGGTAAGGCTTTAATGCATTGCGTAGGGTTTTTCTTCTTTGATTGAAAGCGGCCTTTACAATCTTCTTGAAAAGTTTTGGGTCAACTCCTAAGTCTTGCACATTATTCCGCTTTAAGCGGATCACTGCGGATTTTACTTTGGGTGGTGGATCGAACTCATGTTCATCAATCGTGAATAGATATTCAACCTCATAAAAGGCTTGAAGTAAAACAGAGGTAATGCCGTACACTTTTGAGCCCGGAGGACTTACAACTCTTTCAGCTACTTCTTTCTGGAACATCCCCACCATTTCTTTTACTAGCTCTCTGTTCTCATAGATCTTAAAGAGGATCTGTGTGCTGATATTGTAGGGGAAATTTCCAATGATCCCCAATGGTTTTCCATTAGTGAGTTTTGCAAGATCAAGTTGCAGGAAGTCCCCTTCAATGATCTTATCATCCGGCAGGATATTGTTTGTGCTGAGAAATTGAATAGACTCCGCATCTATATCGATCACATGAGTGTCTAGATCTGTTCTTTTGCTCAAGGCCTCCGTAAGGATTCCCATACCCGGACCGATCTCCAAGCAGAAATCAAATAGATGATCTTGCCCAAATGCATCTGAGGTTTGTTGGGCAATATTAGGGTCTTTAAGGAAGTGTTGACCGAGGTGTTTTTTGGCTCTGACCTTGCTCACCGATCAAACTTTTTCTAAGAGGGTTCTAAAGGCTGCAAACTTTCCCTCATATCTGTCTGTGTGCTCCTTTTGCAAGGCAGGAGCATGTTGTACCTGATATTTATGCAGCTCGGCCATGCTTTCGCATTCGTACTGTATGTTATAGCTAATTCCGTCTTCTTCACCTTTATGACTGATCAGTCGCAATATTCTGAAATCTATGAAATGACCGGTATCCATCACCTTGGGAATGTGGTCTTCTTTCATCCACTTGAGCCATTCTTCATGGATGTTAGCATCTATACTAACGGTTACACTGTATATGATCATAATGCTTGTTCTTGATGATCTCCTCTCAAGTCTCTAAAGCGCTTCCTGCTTTCTACTACATGGATACTGGCAGGGTAGGTGGTCATTAGTTGCTTGTATAGTTCCATTGCCTTAGCTTGATCGTTCAGTTTCTCTTCGTAAAGTTTAGCTAGTTCAAAGAGGGCATCATCTCCCAAGATATCCTGTCCGTAATCAACGATCAATTCCTTCAGCAAACTCTCACTCTCCTTGTATTTTCCTTTCTGATATGCTACCTCAAACTTCTTGAAAATCACCTCATCTTTTAATCGTGTTGTTGGGAAGAACTTGGGTATAGAGTCCAGAGTGTTCAAGGCGGCATCCACGTCTTTCTTGAAAAGTAAGAGGTCTGCTCTTGCATACATCTCTAGGGGTTCAACAATGCTATCCAATCCAATATTATCGGTAATTAATAAAGAGAGGTCCATTGCATCATTGGAGATCAGTTTTGAAGTAGATCCTTTGAGAACATCCAACTGGGCTTGTGCCCAATAGAAATCACCTGTATAAAAAGCGATCTTGGCATTCTTGAATTTGGCCACTTCTCCCAAGTGATCGTATTTGAAAGATTTTTCAACCTGCGAATAGAGTAGGGAAGCTTCCCAAATTTCATTCTTGAGCAACATAAGGTCAGCTAATGCCAGCTTAGCCTCTGCTTTTTCTTTTTCAGTCACTCCATTCATGGCGATCACTTCTTCCATCAAAGCAACTCCTGAAGGAATGTCATCAAGGTAATATGCGTAGAGTTCAGAGAGATCAAAGATGGCCTTTAGGGTATAGGCACTCTTACCCAGATCGTCTAAAAGCTTTAGGTAGGCCTTTTCCAACTCACGAAGATCTTCGGCTGAATATTCTCCGCTGTTCAATACTCTTTTCTTTTTCACCTCTACTAGTTTCACCTTAGAAGTTAGGTAGTACGGACTCTTCTCGCCCAGACCTACAATATATTTATAGGCCTCTTCTGAGATATCATACTCTTCATTCTCTTTGGCTAATTGAGCTAACTTATAAACTCTTTGACCTCCTTCAGATTCTCTTTTATCCAAAGCTTTTGCCTGAACCAATGCACCTCTTAGATTCTTTTCTTGAATATATAGCCAGATCAGTAGTTCAGAAAAGATGGCATTGTCGAATCGCTGGTCGTTATCCTGTATCTTTTTCAGGATCTCGGTCTTTAGGATCTCCATCTGTGATCCATCTGGGTCTGGGTGAAGAACTCTGTAAAAAATGTTTTGGATGGTTTGCTGATAGGATCGGTTGCTTCCCAATACATTCAGATACTCATTGATCATATCAACCGTTTTTCCTTGCTGAGCATAGGCATTGGCTAGCTCAAATCTGTAGAGCTGATCATCTCCTGTAACCTTTCTGCTCTTTAGGAAGACCTCTTCTGCCTTATCATATAGGCCGTAGTCGCTGAATTTGTTGGCTAGTATTCTGGCATCTTGGGTATTCCCATCATAGACCTTTACTGCTTCTTCATAATAGTCATCAGCATCGCTCATGCTCTCCATTTCCTCGGCTAGCTTTCCTCTGTCAATAATGTAGGTAGCCTTGCTTGGAAATCTCTTGATCCTCTTTTTTATCAGCTTTTCAGCCTCTTTGTAATCTTCTATTTTAAGGTAAAGATCGAAGAGCTCTTTGTAATAAAAGTCGGCCTGAGTTTGATCGTATAATTCCTCGTAGTAAATGATGGCTTTCTCATTCTCTCCATTTGATTTGGCTTGCTTAGCCAATAAGTTGAGGGTTTTTTGGTCGTGTTGTGAATACAAAGGACCTGCAATCAACAAGCAAAGGGTTAATATGGAGAGAAGTCGTCTCATTCCTTTTGAATCTCTTTTTCACGGTAGGCCTTGATCAGGCTGTCAACTCTAGGGAGTTTCTTTTGGATAAGGGGATAGACCTTTTCAAATCTATTCATTAGATCATCTGCTGCATAGCCTACCTTTTCAACGTTATTTCTTTCTAAACTGATATAATCGTCGAATTGTTTTTCATCCAGCAAACCATTTTCAGCATCAAAGCGAAGATCTTGCATTTGTTTTTTGCTGATATTGATCTCGTTGAGGATCAGGTCTACATTTCTGGAATACTTTCTAACGGTCTTTCTCATCCCATACCATGTATCTATGAAGGTAGCTTCTTCTCTTGGCAGGGTGTCTTTCAATTTGTATTGAAAGAAATACAGCTTCAGCTCAAATGTGTCGGCAAGTTGTTTAGCAAGTGCTGTATCTATTGACAATACTCTAGCCTCTGATGAATCTAGGATGGTTTCCAATTCGCCGATCTGGTTCAGCTTTTCTTCAGAAATGGACGGGCCGCAACCAATAGCAAATAGCAGCAAGCTCAATATTCCGATATATTCCTTCCCCAATCTCATTTTTCTATCTTTTCAAAATTCAAGTATGGTCTTAACACTTCAGGTATGGCAATATGATCAGCCTCTTGATATCTCTCCAGCAAGGCCGCCATGATCCTAGGAAGTGCCAAGGCGCTACCATTCAAGGTGTGCGCTAAAGTAGATCTTCCTTCGGCGTCTTTGTAACGCAATTTAAGTCTATTTGACTGAAAGCTCTCGAAGTTGGATACAGAACTTACTTCCAGCCATCTGTTTTGGGCTACTGAATATACTTCAAAATCATAGGTAACTGCAGAAGCAAAACCAAGATCACCTCCACAAAGCAAGAGAACTCTGTACTTCAGCCCGAGTTTTTCTAGCAGTCCACGAACGTGCTCCATCATGTCATCCAATGCTGCATTGGATCTTTCAGGATGCTC
>JAUIGQ010000038.1 GCA_030429925.1 Bacteroidia bacterium
CATCAGAGTCATTCCATCCTTAACAGAATGCTTCTTCATGATATCAGCTTTGGCAGAATCATCTGCTGCACCAGCCAATAGCGTTGAACTATTGTCTTTATAATTGATCAATATGGCATTTTGAACCTTATCGTGTTTAACAGAACCAACTGCAGTAAATCCATTTACATTGATCACCAGATCAGATCCAAATGAATTACCTTTTTCGGCATAGGCTCTTTCCCATTCTACTTCTAGATCTCCATCAAATTTCACCAGGTACATGGTTGAAAGATCCGCTCTAAGTGATTTGGATGTTCCAATTGCCAGATAGCCATTTTTGTATACTTTGATCGCATTAATAATATCTGCAGATCCTTTACCAAATGACTTTTGTGAGATGAGCTTTTTATAACGATCGTAGATCATGACCAAAGCATCTTCTTCCCCTTTTGAATTAACGTTTGAATATCCGGCTAAGATGATCTTTCCATCAGGCGTTTCTTCCATGGCACTAATGGCAGTCATTCCTCCATCACCAATCTCTTCTTTGAAAAGGATCTTCCCGTACTTATCTGTCTTCACGAGGAGCATCTTTCTTTTATTGTTGTCGAGGGTAGTGTAACCAGCAGCCATAACTTCCTCTTTATCTGTCACCTGCAAGCAAAAAGCCTCGTCGGGGAAATACTTAGTACCTAACTCTTGTACCCATAGTTTTGAACCGGATGAATTCAACTTCATCAACATAAAGTTATCATCGTCAATACCAATATCATTTCTTACTCCGCAGACTATGAATTCATTCTTTCCTATCTCTTTTATGTCGTATAATTTGGATTTCGAACCTACTTTCAATTCAGACTTACTCTTGAGTTTACCATCATCTCTAAATCTTAAGAACCAACCCTCAGTGTATCCTGAGCCGGAATTGATAGAATGCCCCACTACAACATAATCTCCTTTTGTTGATTCAATAACAGCAGTAGCTTCATCGTTATTCACGTCCCCAATGATCTCCTGCCAGATCACTTCTCCGGTATTGCTCAGTTTTGCCACCCAAAGATCCCGTCCACCTGCACTATTGTTCAAGGTGTATCCGGCAACCATTCTATATCCATCAGAAGTTTCAATAGCATCATTGATATGATTATCGAATTTTTCTTTGAACTCTTTCTTCGATTCAATTTCAATCAACTCTTGTGAAGAGGATTGAAGGGTGAAGAAGGATAAAACGAGAAGGATAGAAAAGTTGGAGATTTTCATGGCAATTTGATTTTTAACGTTTTACGGTAAAAATGTACCTATCGTTGTCAACGCCTGTTTGATCTGTCACGAAGATCAATTTGATGGCCATATACTTATTATCAACCTTAGTTAGGATAATGTCGTTCTCATCCAAATTCCGAATGGTATCATTCTTAATACCGGCATCATAGGCTGTTTTCACAGACTGACTGGTAGCATTGCCGTAATCAAAGTCATTGAACTTCAAGAAATTGATATTTGGGGCTTCTGAAGTCCATGTTTTACTTAACAGGCCGGTTGTATCATTTACTGATAGGTCGCGAATATGGGCTGTAGTATCTGAACTATACTTTGGGGTTCCTTTGATCAGGTCAAATGCATCAAACTGATTACTTGCACTGGAATACATAGTGAAACTACCATATTCAGAAAGAGGACGATCTGTAACTCTTACGTTGATGAACTTAGCTCTTTGCATCTCTGTACCGGTAACATCAAAGGTTGAAAAAAGAATCTTGATCTGATGATTTCCAAAACCAAAAGTATCTGGAACCTCATAATCAAAGAAGTCGGAATAGTTTTTCCCACTGATGCTAATATCCTTCAGAGACCTTTGTGAATTACTGTTGATGGTTTCTATTACTCTGTAACGTGCCAATGGTTCTTTTGACTGCGCACTGAATGTAAAACTCACAATGCTTCCCGGAGTTCTGCTAATATAATCTTCAGAAGGGGAAACCCTTAGTCCAAAACCCTCATCTTCATCATCATCGCTGCATGCCATTGCCGTTGATATGATCAATGCCAGCAGCAAAATCTTTCTAATATTCATATACTATCTTGAAAAAATATCAATCAAATTTAAAAAAAAAGTGCCTTAAAATAAGGCACTTTAAACTATTGTATGATTTGTTATCTCAACTACTTCCTGATCTTGTACGCCTTAATTTTGGCTGTCGCTTTTACTTTACGACCCAAAAATAATTGTGTAACCTCCATTGTAGTCATGGAAGGCATCAAGAAATCAGCTTCCGGATGTGCTGTATAAGCTTTGATCAAAGCTCTATTAAGCAAACGAGGCTGCAAGTTTATAGGTGATCTGCCTTCAAGAAGAACAAAAGTTCTATTTCTTCTAGAAACAGCTTCACCATTAATTGAATTAAGGTAATCAAATGCACCAAAGTACTTGTGGTATTCCACTTCAATTTCTGTCTCACCTAGGTACTCATAATCATCTAATGTCATATCCAATCTTACAAAATCCGGAGTAGTGCTTCCGGTTCTCATTTTAGTAACATTGGTTACTGAACATGACGCAAGAAGAATTGCGAGTGTAGCGAGTGACAGAAATGAATATATCTTATTTGTCATGTCTCTATTAGTTAAAGTAGTAAGCTATTGTAAATCTGATCATTGATTGAGTATCCCATCTTCTGGCTTTCAAAGACTCAAATTCGATATCATCTCCATTTGCATTTTGACCAATACCTTGGGCTTCAAACTCATCTTGATCTATATCACTAGTGTAGAATTCTCCTGAATAAGTAGTACCACCAGCAGATCCTTCATACTCATGCTTATACTTTTCACCTCTTACACCAATACCTCTCAAACCTAGTTCAACACCGATTGAAAGTGGCAGATCAGCTACGAAAGCATTTGCACCAATGAATAGTTCCGCTCCATAAACGAAGCTAAACTTAGAGATAGACTCTTCATAAAAATCAGTAGTACCATCTGTACCGTTGATATTTGAAGTTAGATTACCTCTAGCATATCCAACAGGAAAACTTGCACCAACATAACCATCCAAGATATTAGATGCCTTAAAGTGCTTTTCAACTCCAATGTGAAGAAGCGTCCAAGCATCAACTTCTCTATGCTCATAAGTTGCTCCAACACCTGAACCACCTGAATTTGGATTAGTTGCTACAACTACTGTATCAATTTCTCCTTCAAGAGTTCTGGATTTTTTCCACATAGAGATACCACCTCTAATAACAAGGTCGTCACTTAGATAATATCTAACATTGATCAATGGAATAGCGTTTTCCACTTTTGTTTGCTCTTCTGTTAGATCTTCAATTTGATTCAGGCCTAAACCTAAATAAAAACCGAAATTCCCGGCAACTGGTCTTGCACCGGCTTTAATTGTACTAGGATTATTAACTCGGTCGGATAATTGAGCTTCAACTTCGGTAGAGAAAGTCATAGCCAACAGTGCTAGTCCTAGATAAACACTGACTTTTTTCATTTTAATTTTCATTTTTGAGATTATTGGTTTAGTAAAATTCTGGTTAGAAGTTTATTATTAACTCGACCAAACATAGTAAAAAAAAATAGCTACTCCCAATATTTCAAACATCACAAAGCTTTTTCTAATCTTAAAAACATAAAATTTCTAAGGGATTTCACCTACAGTTATTTATTATTTTTATCAGTAAAATCAGCTTATTCAGCGGTCCTAATAGGTGATTCATAGAATCAATCTAAATTTTTAAACAAGACATCTGTTGATAATTGAAAATGACAGGTCTTTAGAGATTTCTCTATGAAAAAGCCAAATCTTAAGTGAATTCATAAGTTTGCGGCATGATCCAGATCGACGAAAAACTCATTTCTGAAGAACTCTTCAAGGCATATTTTGTCTGTGATCTTCAAGCTTGCAAAGGGGCCTGTTGTGTGGAGGGTGATGCGGGAGCACCATTAGAGACTGAAGAAATAGACATTTTGGAAGACGATCTGGAGCAGATCCTGCCCTTCCTCACAGAGAAAGGGGAAAAGGTGCTCCTTGACAAAGGTGTATTTGAGATGGATCAGGAGGGAGAGTACGTTACTCCCTTAATAGATGGAAAAGAATGTGCCTTCATCGCTTTTGATGAAAATGGAATTGCAAAATGTGGTATTGAAGATGCCCATAGGGCAGGAGTTACTCAATTCAAAAAGCCCATCTCTTGTCATCTCTATCCTATCCGAATTCACAAAGGAAAGTTCCACGAAGCTCTCAACTATCACAGATGGCCAATTTGCAGACCCGCCTGCGAATGCGGAGCAAAATTGAAAGTGAAGGTCTACAAGTTTCTTAAAGAGGCCATTAGCAGAAAATATGGCAATGAGTTTTATGAGCAACTAAAAGAAGCCGAAAAGCTTCTTTCAAATGTTAAATGATCAAAGATCAATGATTTGAAGATTGAAGTTTGATAATTGAATTTTGCTCTTAGGGTTCTACCCAATCTCCATGCTCTCTGATCAGATCGATCAAGGCGTCAACTGCATCTTCTTCGGGAATATTCCTTTTAACAACTTCCTTTTCCTTATATAATGTGATCTTCCCCGGTCCTGTTCCCACATATCCATAATGAGCATCAGCCATTTCTCCGGGTCCATTAACAATGCAACCCATAATACCGATCTTCACTCCTTTCAAATGTGAAGTTACTTTTCTGATCTTGGCCGTTGTCTCTTGAAGGTCGAAGAGAGTTCGTCCGCATGAAGGACAAGAAATATATTCTGTTTTAGATATCCTACTTCTGCTTGCCTGAAGAATGCTGAAAGCCGTTGAAGTTACTTCTTGAAGGCTACCGCAATTCTCTGCTTCTATCCAAATGCCATCCAACAATCCATCTATCAACAGAGCGCCAAGGTCTGCTGAGGAATCCAATTGAAACTGCTCAAGATCAAAATTACTATATCTCCTTTGTCCAATGAGGGGAACATCGATCCCTAGATTCATCAATTCAACGGCAACTCTTCTTATCTCAGCCATGGCATGAGCATTCGTGCTGCTGACTACCAGAACAGCATTTGGAATATTCTTTAGGTCGTTTAATTCCGCTAAGCTATTTTGACCAAGATCAAATCTTAGAAATACCACTTCCGTTGCCAGTTCACTTGCACTTCCTCTTTCCTCCCAGCTAATTATAGGATAGCGTTGATCCTTTCTTTCAGAAGCCTTCCAGGCAGAAAGCTCTTGGATAATTGATACTGTTCCGGATATTTCAAAATCAACAGATCTTTCTCCTACATATATATAGTCAACAGCCTGATCGCGAATGTTCCATTTATCCAAGGGAACACTGTAGTTATATCCCAGGCCAAAGAAGTGAGATGGCTTAATGGTTTCAACCTTAGAAAGATCACCAACAACAACAGGAACTTGCTCCCCTCCTATATTCAGTAATGGGCTGCTTGCTCTCTTATTGAACTCAAATGGATCTATAGGGTAATTCTCAATGGATGGAATAGGCTGATGACCTGCTCTATTGATATATCTATCTACCAATTTCCTTGCAACAGGCAGCTCAGCCTCAGGCTCCTCAGTAAGTGAAACTCGAATGGTATCTCCTAATCCATCTTCCAGAAGAGCTCCAATACCGATGGCAGACTTCACCCTACCGTCTTCACCATCTCCTGCTTCTGTAACTCCAAGATGCAGCGGATAGTCCATACCTTCTTCATCCATTTTTGCCACCAACAAGCGATAAGCTTGAACCATCACCAAAGTGTTGCTGGCTTTCATAGAGAGCACTATATCATGATAATCGTGCTTCCTGCATATCCTTAGAAATTCAAGAGCAGACTCTACCATTCCCAGTGGTGTATCTCCATACCTGCTCATGATCCGATCGGAAAGTGATCCATGGTTGGTGCCAATTCTCATGGCGGTTCCATTTTTCTTGCAGAGCAATACTAATGGTGTAAATCTTTCCTCTATTCTTTCTAATTCATTTTGGTAGCTCTCATCGGTATATTCTATGTCTTCAAATTTCTTCTTGTCGGCATAGTTACCCGGATTCACTCTCACCTTTTCAACAATGCCTGCAGCAATCTCAGCAGCGTTGGGTGTAAAATGGATGTCGGCCACCAAGGGTGCAGAATATCCAGCTGCATTCAACTCCTCTTTGATAGTCTTTAGATTTTCTGCTTCTTTCTTGCTTGGGGCTGTAATTCTAACCAGCTCAGATCCCGCATCAATCATTCGAATAGATTGAGCAACGGTTCCTGCAGTGTCCATTGTATCGGTAGTGGTCATGGATTGAATACGGATGGGTTCATCACCCCCGATACCAATTTCACCAATTTGCACTTTCCTTGTGGTTCTTCTGCTATATTCAGTGAGGGAATTGCAGTACTTCTGCATACTAAGAATCAATTTTTGTCAAAAATACAGTAAGTCATACAGAGAACCCGCATGCTTCTGAAAAGTTTAATAGTATGTTTATACATGGTTTTATAGCCAGTTTTTCGGAATTAATAGACAACTACTGCCTATTAGTCTATTTTCCTGATCTTTTTGCTCAATCAAAGGTTATGTAGAGTAATATTATAAGACCAATTAGTTACTAAATTTTCTAGCCATTAACACCAGTTTATCCATACAAATGGAGAGAGGCTCAAAACTGATCCTCGACTATCCCGTGAGCCATGAAGATACCATTTTCGATATCTGCGACTTGGACGGAAGAATATGTATTAGTGGAAGATTGAAAGAGGGAATGAACAACGAAATCGATCTGAGTTCTCTTAACTCCGGTAAATATCAGCTTTATGTCATCGACAAGGGAGATATCTACAGAGAGATCATCAATCTCAACTAAGCTTATTTTCTCTTAAGAACTTCATTATCTCTGAATTCAATTTAAAACTTCTTTCCAGAGGAGTAATATGTCCTGTACCTTCCAATACGATCAGCTTTGAATTCTCGTTCAAATTTGCTTCAGCATTGCTTTGTTTTAACGGAATGATTGGATCCTCTTTTCCGGCAACGATCAGATAGGGATAGGGAGCAAACTTCAGAATGATCTCTCTTTCTTTTCTTTCCATCATTCCCCTTACAGCTGCAGCAATCCCTTTAACTTCACACTGATTGGCCCATTGAAGATATCTTTTCACCAGATACCTTCTTTTGAAGGTTGGAATGACAAAAAAACTATCCACCAAACTCTTCAGCAATTGCTTTCTTTTTTTCGGAAGAAGCTCAATGAGCTGTTTTCTTGACTTCAATCTACTTTTTGAATCTCTGGCTGCTGTTGTATTTACAAGGATCAATGCTTTTAACCTGTCGGTGTACTTTTCTGCAAAAGCAAGACCGACGTATCCTCCCATCGAATGACCCACCAAGATGACCTTTCTGATCTTTAGCTGTTTCAGCAAAGCCATAATAAGGTCTGCTTGCATTTCCATGGAGTGCAGATAGCCTAAGCTTTCAGATTCCCCATGACCGGGCAAGTCCAATGCTATGGTCTTAAAATTTCTACTGAGATCAGTGATCTGGTCTTTCCAAAGGTCTATACAGCCTAAGAATCCATGTACAAATACTATTGCATTGCCTTTCCCTTTCAGGCTATAGCGGATCTTTGCTCCTTTGAACTGAAAATAGGACTTCATCAAGCATTCATGGCTGCCTCGATCTCTTCGATCTCTAATGGAATATCCTTCATAAGGTCTATATATCCATTTTCAGTGATCAAGATATCATTCTCTAAACGGATCCCCAGATTCTCTGCTCTGAAATATATCCCCGGCTCCACTGTAAAGACATTTCCCGCACTGATCGGTTGGGTCCAACTTCCCACATCATGCACATCCAGTCCAATGTAATGAGATGTACCATGCATAAAGTACTTCTTATAAGCAGGCCATTCAGGATCCTGATTTGCTACTTCTTCTTGAGTGATCAACTTGAGCTTCAATAATTCTTCTTCCATCATCTTACCAACCTGAACATGATAATCAGGAAGTGTAATGCCAGGTTTCAAGATACTCATGGCACCCTTCATAACATTAAGAACGGCGCTGTATACCTCTTTTTGTCTTGCTGTGAACTTACCGTTTGCCGGAATAGAACGCGTTAGGTCAGATGCATAGTTGGCATATTCTGCTCCAAAATCCATAAGGATCATATCTCCATCCTTCACCTCTTGGTTGTTCTCAATGTAGTGCAGAACACAAGCGTTGAACCCTGAAGCAATGATCGGAGAATAAGCAAATCCTCTTGATCTGTTCCTTAGGAATTCGTGCATCAATTCAGCTTCGATCTCATACTCCATAACTCCCGGCTTTATGAACTTCAGGATCCTATCAACACCTTTGGCCGTAATGTCACAAGCAGTTTGCATCAGGTCTATCTCTTCCTTCTCTTTTATAGCTCTCAACTCATGCAAGTGTGGAGCGATCCTTTCATAATTATGAAGAGGGTACTCCTCCAAACACCATTTTCTGAATCTGGCATCTGCCGTTTCTACAACTACCTTGGCTCTCAAATGCTCATTATCGTTCAGATAGATATTCTCAGCCTCATAAACTAAGGTCCTCAATACCTTTTCAAAATCTTGCAGCCAATACACCGTCTTTATACCCGATACCTCAAAAGCCTGATCTTTGGACAACTTATCCCCTTCCCATATGGCTATTTCTGAATTGGTCTCTTTTAAGAAAAGTATCTCTTTGTGCTTTTCTTGAGGAGCATCTGGAAACAAGACCAAAATAGATTCTTCTTGATCTACCCCTGACAGATAGAAAATGTCATTGTTCTGCCTAAAAAGCATTGTACCATCTGCATTGGTTGGCATAATGTCATTAGAATTCAATATGGCAATTGAATTCGGCTTAAGTCTCTTAAAGAGCTTTTGCCTGTTCTTAATAAATAAGGAAGATGGTATTTGCTGATATTTCATGCTTTTTATTTTGGGTTACCAAAAGTACACAGCTTGGAACTACTGACAAAAAACGGGAGTAACTCAATTAAACTCTTCAGTGGTTTAAATGTTATTTTGATGGCATGAAGATATCCGGCTTATCAAGAATCAGTCTAAATAGCCAAGCAGGTTAAACATAGATTGGTTAGTAGAAGCACTTGGATTAAATTTGCCTCATTCAGAATTTAAAATTTAAAGCTTGACCGTATGAGCGAAGCAAAAGGATTGATAAAATCGCACACCGTCAAAAAGTATTGGATGGCCGCCACAGGACTTTTCCTCTGCATCTTTTTGATCGGACACTTAGCAGGAAACCTTCAGTTATTTATGGATGGTTACGAAGGGAGGCTTCAATTCAATGAGTATGCGGTCTTTATGACCACTAATCCCGCAGTTAAATTACTATCGTATTTGACCTACTTCAGCATTCTTTTTCATGCGGTTGATGGATTGGTTATCACCATCAACAATAGAAAGGCAAGACCTCAAGGCTATGCTTACTCTAAGCCTGGAGAAAATTCAATTTGGAGCTCAAGGAATATGGGTATTCTAGGGACTGTGATCTTGGCCTATATTATAGTGCACATGCAGAACTTCTGGTACATCTATAAATTTGGAACTACTCCTTTCATGATGTCTGAAGACGGCAGCTCTCCTTTGTTGAAAGATGGAACGGTAGTGAAAGGAGGAAGTATAGAAAATGGAGATGTTGTTATGGCCGGTGAAAATCTAGGTCCTGCCATGAGAGATCTCTACGAAATTGTTATTCAAGGTTTTCAAGAGCCACTTTTAGTTGCATTCTATGTTTTGGGGATGATCGCAATTGCCTTCCACCTGATGCATGGATTCCAATCGGGTTTCCAATCTTTTGGATTGAAGAGCGGGAAATACGGAAAGCTAATAGATAAGGTTGGATTGGCTTACGCCATTATTGTACCTCTGCTATTTGCAGTTATACCCGTTTATCTCTTTATGATCAAATAAGACCAATAAGCCCGAAGAAAAAGAAAGTATATGTCATTAGATTCTAAAATACCTGAAGGTCCATTAAAGGATAAGTGGACCAATCATAAGAACAACATTCGCCTGGTGAATCCGGCGAACAAGAGGAATATAGATATCATCGTTGTGGGAACAGGATTAGCAGGGGGTTCAGCTGCTGCTACCTTGGCTGAATTAGGTTACAATGTAAAAGCCTTTTGTTACCAAGATTCTCCGAGAAGGGCCCACTCCATTGCTGCTCAAGGTGGTATCAATGCCGCAAAGAACTACCAAGGTGACGGTGATTCTACTTACAGATTGTTCTACGATACCATCAAAGGAGGAGATTACAGATCAAGGGAGGCCAATGTATACCGACTAGCAGAAGTTTCTGCAAATATCATTGACCAGTGCGTTGCCCAAGGAGTTCCTTTTGCAAGAGATTATGGTGGATTATTAGACAATAGATCATTTGGTGGTGTATTGGTTTCCAGAACCTTTTATGCAAAAGGTCAGACCGGTCAGCAATTGCTCTTGGGGGCTTATTCTGCAATGAACAGACAAATTGCCAAAGGAAAAATCCAGATGTACAACAGGCATGAGATGTTGGATGTGGTATTAGTGGATGGAAAAGCGAGAGGGATCATTGCCAGAAATCTGGTTACAGGTGAAATTGAAAGGCATTCAGCACATGCAGTTGTTCTGGGAAGCGGTGGTTATGGAAATGTATTCTTCCTATCTACCAACGCTATGGGATCTAATGTTACTGCTTCATGGAAAGCACACAAAAAGGGAGCTTACTTTGCCAACCCTTGTTATACTCAGATCCACCCAACCTGTATTCCCGTGCATGGAACACAGCAATCCAAATTGACCTTGATGTCGGAGTCCTTAAGGAACGACGGAAGAATTTGGGTGCCAAAGAAATTAGAAGATGCCCAGGCTGTTAGAGAAGGAAAGCTGAAGCCGGTAGATATCAAAGAGGAAGACAGAGATTACTACTTGGAAAGAAGATATCCATCCTTTGGTAACCTAGTGCCTAGAGATGTGGCTTCCAGAGCTGCTAAAGAAAGATGTGATGCCGGTTTTGGTGTAGTTAATAATGACACCAAAGAAGGAGTGTTCCTAGACTTTTCCTCTGCTATTTTAAGATATGGTAAAGAAGAGGCCAATGTGAAAGGAATAGAGAATCCTTCAGATGAGAAGATCAAAGAATTGGGTAAAAAGGTAATCGAGAATAAATACGGGAACCTCTTTGAGATGTACCAGCAGATCACTGATGAAAACCCCTATGAAACACCAATGAAGATCTACCCTGCTGTTCACTATACAATGGGAGGTATTTGGGTGGATTACAACCTTATGACCACAGTACCCGGACTATACGCTACAGGAGAATGTAATTTCTCTGACCACGGAGCAAACAGACTAGGAGCCTCTGCCTTGATGCAAGGTTTAGCTGATGGTTATTTCGTTCTTCCTTATACCATTGGAGATTATTTGGCTGATGACATTAGAACCGGCCCTATCCCAACCGACAGTAAGGAGTTTGAGGAAGCTGAGAATAAAGTGACAGATGAATTGAACAAATTGATCAACAACAATGGAAGCAAGTCAGTGGATTATTTCCATAAAAAACTCGGTTTGATCATGTGGAACAAGGTTGGTATGGCGAGAAATGAGAAAGGACTTAAAGAAGCCATTCAGGAGATCGCTGAGCTAAGGGAAGAGTTCTACAAGGATGTAAGAGTTCCGGGAGAGTTGAATGAATTGAACCAAGAGTTAGAGAAGGCAGGAAGAGTTGCCGATTTCCTTGAATTGGGAGAACTTTTCGCAAGAGATGCGCTGGAAAGAGAAGAATCTTGTGGAGGACACTTCAGAGAGGAGTTCCAAACTGAAGAAGGAGAAGCCTTGAGAAAAGATGATTCTTATACCTATGTGGCTGCTTGGGAATACACAGGAAAGCCATCTGAAGCAGTATTACATAAAGAAGATTTGAAGTTTGAGAATGTTGAATTGAAGACGCGTTCTTACAAATAAAAAGTATATGTCAGCAAGCAATAATATAAATATCACACTAAAGGTCTGGAGACAGAAGAATGCTCAGTCGAAAGGTCAATTGGAAAGCTATGATCTGAAAAATGTCTCAACAGACAGTTCATTTCTTGAAATGTTAGACCAATTGAACGAAGAGCTTATCAACGAAGGCAAATCACCGGTCACTTTTGATCATGATTGTCGTGAAGGGATTTGCGGAGCCTGTAGTTTGTATATCAATGGTCGTCCACACGGACCAGGAAACAGAGTAACTACTTGTCAGTTACATATGCGATCTTTCAAAGATGGTGAGACCATTTATGTTGAACCGTGGAGAGCAGCAGCATTTCCGGTAATCAAAGACCTTATGACCGACAGGTCCTCTTTCGACAGGATTCAGCATGCAGGTGGATATGTTTCGGTAAACACTTCCGGGAATACTCAAGATGCAAACGCATTGCCTATTGAAAAGGAAAATGCCGACAAAGCTTTTGATGCAGCAACTTGCATAGGTTGTGGTGCTTGTGTGGCAGCATGTAAGAATGCTTCGGCAAGCTTGTTCGTTGCTGCCAAAGTTTCACAGTATGCCTTATTACCTCAGGGACAGGTTGAAGCTAAAGACAGGGTTTTGAATATGGTAAAACAGGCACAGAAAGAAGGTTTCGGACCATGCTCTAACACCGGTGCTTGTGAAGTGGAATGTCCGAAGGGAATTTCATTGGAGAACATCGCTCGAATGAATAGAGAGTACTTAGCGGCAAGTCTTTCCAAGTAATTAAATATCAAATAGATGCCTGAATTCTCAGCATCCCTCCATTCCAAGCTTCCAAAGGTTGGCACTACCATCTTTACGGTAATGTCTCAGTTGGCCAATGATGAAGGGGCTTTAAATTTATCTCAAGGTTTTCCGGACTTTGATGCTTCTCCTCAATTATTGGAATTGGTAAATAAGGCATTGCATTCAGGAGAGAACCAATATGCTCCCATGGCCGGTTTGCCTTCTCTAAGAGAAAAATTGGCAGAGAAGACTGAAAAGATCTATGGAGCCAAATATGATCCGGATACAGAGATCACTATAACAGCCGGAGCAACACAAGCTATCTTTACTGCTATAGCAGCTACACTTAACGAAGGTGATGAGGTGATCATATTCACACCAGCCTATGATTGCTATGAACCGGCAGTGGAGTTGGTAGGAGCCAAGCCGGTTTTCATTCCCCTAAAGGCACCTGACTTCAAAGTCAATTGGGAGGAAGTGAAGAAGATGGTGAACCAAAGAACGAGAATGATCATTATCAATTCTCCTCATAATCCAACTGGCATGGTGTTCAGCAAAGAAGACATGCTTCAGTTGGACAAGATCACTCATGAGTCTAATATTCTAATTCTAAGCGATGAGGTATATGAGCATATGGTCTTTGATGGGAAAACTCATGAAAGCGCTGCCAAATACCCACACCTAGCTGAGAGGAGCTTTATCATTTCTTCTTTCGGGAAAACCTACCATACTACAGGTTGGAAGATCGGTTATTGTCTGGCGCCTGCAGAATTGACAAAGGAGTTCAGAAAAACTCATCAGTACAATGTATTTGCTGTAAACAGACCCATCCAAAAGGCCTATTCAGAGTATCTAGAGAATGAAGCCGCCTATCTAGAATTGAGTCGCTTTTATCAGGAAAAAAGAGATCTCTTCAATTCTTTGATCCGGGGAAGCAAATTTAGTCTTCAACCTGCCGAAGGAACTTATTTCCAAATGTTGGGGTATGAGAATATCAGCGATGAAAAGGATACTGAATTTGCCATTCGACTTACCAAAGAACACAAGATCGCATCCATTCCCATTTCCGTCTTTTATAATCAAGATCTTAATCCTAGGATGTTGCGTTTTTGCTTTGCCAAGCAAAATAGTACCTTAGAGCAAGCTGCAGAGATCTTGCATAAGATATGAGTCAATTAACCATTAGCCTGTTTCAATCAGACCTTGTTTGGGAAAATCCTCAAGCTAACCGGTCGGAATTTGAAGGAAAGATCAAGTCCATAGGTCAAACTGATCTGATCCTGCTTCCTGAGATGTTCACTACCGGCTTTAGCATGGCCTCTTCAAGGATTGCTGAAAGGATGGATGGAGAAACTGTTCAATGGATGAAGAGGATGGCCGGTGAAAGCAAGGCGGTCATCTGTGGAAGTCTGATCATTGAAGAGAATGGAAACTACTACAATCGATTGATCTGGATGAGAGCTGATGGCACTTATGATTGCTATGATAAAAGGCATCTCTTCAGAATGGCTGATGAAGATCAGCACTTCAATGCTGGTACTGAGAAATTGATCGTTGAACTAAAAGGTTGGAAGATCTGTCCCTTGATCTGCTATGATCTTCGATTTCCGGTCTTTAGCAGGAACCGGTATGAAACAGACCGAAGGACCTTTGCAAAAGCTGAATATGACCTCTTGATCTATGTGGCCAATTGGCCTTCACCAAGAGCCTCTGCTTGGAGCAAGCTATTAATGGCAAGAGCCATAGAGAATCAATGCTATGTAGCCGGACTGAATAGAATTGGAATTGACGAAAAACAGATCCAATATATCGGAGGAAGCACAGTGGTTGATCCAAAGGGAGAGACAATGTGGGAAGCCTGCGATGGGGAGGAAGAAATGACCTCTATCACCTTAGAACTCGACGAACTCAATGAGTTCAGAAAGAAGTTTCCATTGGGGATGGATGCGGATGAGTTTGAGATCAAAGGATTTCATTAAAAGGTGCCTTCGAGGGCCTCAGGCACCGTATAATCTATTCCTGCCTAAAATACCGACAGCTAAATTCCTTTTGTCTAGATGGTGCCTGAGGCCCTCGAAGGCACCAAATCAGAATCCTTAATTAAACAAATTCATCGTCCTTGCAGGACCTATCGAAACAAATGACTTGATGATCTCAGAACATCTGCCAACCAGACCGGGCAGTTCTTTTTGCTCTTCATCAGACCATTTGGAGAGTACGAAATCCACTTGATGTCCTCTTGGGAATTCACTTCCAATTCCAAATCTCAATCGGGAATAATTCGGAGTTCCTAAGACCTGCTGAATGTTCTTCAGTCCGTTGTGACCACCGTCACTTCCCTTGGTCTTAAGCCTTAGGGTTCCAAAGGGCAGGGCCAGGTCATCAGTGATCACCAGCAATCGATCGAGGGGGATCTTTTCATGCTGCAACCAATAATGCACGGCCTTGCCGCTTAAATTCATATAAGTTGTTGGTTTGATCAGGATGAGGGTTCTGCCTTTGAACTTGACAGTTGCCTGATCTGCGTAGCGAGCGCTAGAAAAAGAAACATTGGATGAGCCCGCAAGCTCATCCAATGCATCAAATCCAATATTATGTCTGGTATTCTCGTAATCGACACCTATATTGCCCAATCCGGCTATTAGATACTTCATACGAAAACAGTCCTTTAAAGGAATTATTCAGCTGTAGCTTCAGCTTTAGCTTCGCTACCTTCTTCAGCTTTAGCTTCGCTACCTTCTTCAGCTTTTGGAGCATCTCCTTCAGCTGTGCCTTCTCCCTCTTCTCCTTCTTCACCTTCTTCATCTTCAAGCTCTTCATCAACAGCCATACGAGAAGTTTTAACGGCTACAACAACCGCTTTAGGGTGATCCATAAATTCAACGTTCTCAACATTGATCTCTTCTACTTTGATACCGAAACCAATTCTCAACTTGCTGATATCAACTTCGATCTCTGAAGGAACATCTTTAGGAAGAGCTTTTACGATCAGTTTTCTCAACTTCTCTCTTCTCTTTCCTCCGTTCAATACTCCGATGGACTTTCCAACGAATTTCACCGGTACACCGATGATGATTGGTTTGTCTTCGAATACTTCCATAAAGTCGATATGGATTGGAGCATCGGTTACAGGGTGAAACTGAACTTCACGAACAACAGCATTGATCGTTTTATCACCAAAGTTCAAATTTACAAGGTGAACATCTGGTGTATAGATCACCTTTGAAAATTCTACCTCATTCACACTGAAATTCAAATTCTCCTTACCACCATAGATCACAGCAGGAACTTGACCTTCCTTGCGGAGGTTGTTCAGCTGGCTCTTGCTTCCGGCATCTTCTCTTAAAGAAGCTTTAATTTCAACAGACTTCATTGCGTGTTATATTAATGTTTGCGTTTTCTTTTAAAAAATAAAATAGGAACTGATCGACTCATAATTATGAACCTTATAGATCACTTTTGCGAACAGTTCAGCTACTGAGATCACTCTGATCTTCTCAGACTCTCTCTTTAGTGGAATTGTATCTGTTACGATCAATTCCGTCAAGCTCGATTTCTCAATTCTATCGTATGCCTCACCAGATAAAATAGGATGAGTACATATTGCCCTCACTGAGCTTGCCCCTTTCTCGTGCATTATGTCAGCGGCCTTGGTAAGAGTTCCTGCCGTATCAATCATATCATCAACCAGCATTACATCTTTACCTTTCACATCACCGATCAAGAACATCTTATCAACCTTATTGGCCTTCTTCCTCTGTTTGTAACAAATTACAACATCCGTTTCTAAGTGCTTTGCATAAGCATAAGCTCTCTTAGATCCTCCCATATCAGGAGAAGCCATGATCAAGTTGGGTAAGTTGAGGTCTTTGATGGCCTGTCCAAATACTGCCGAAGCATATAAATGATCAACCGGCACCTCAAAGAATCCTTGGATCTGATCTGCGTGTAGATCCATCGTCATAACCCTTGTAACACCTGCTGCTGCTAGCATATTAGCTACCAACTTGGATCCGATCGGCACTCTAGGCTGATCTTTTCTGTCTTGTCTGGCAAAGCCGAAATAAGGCAGCACAGCGACAATTCTTCTTGCAGAAGCTCTCTTTGCCGCATCTACCATTAACAACAATTCAAATAGATTGTCGGTAGGCGGAAAAGTAGATTGTATGATGAACACATCACAACCGCGAACTGATTCTTCAAAGGAGGGCTGAAACTCTCCATCTGAGAACCTACTCAAAGAACTCTTTCCTAAGGGAAGACCAAAATGTTTAGCAATACTCTCCGCCAGTTGTTTGTTACTGGAACCCGAAAATATTTTGACTTCATTGGTCATTCCTTGGAACTGCTTTTTAAAAGGGGTGCAAATTTATCAATTTAAACCAAGTGTAGCAAGATTAATTCACAACTAAATGTTTAAAGAAGAAGCAAGAAGAAGGAGAAAAGAAAAAAGATTGGGAAAGTTATGTGTTTTGACTAATAAAATGTGTGAGTTTGAGTGAGAGGTTCGAGCAAAACAGCAAAGTAGCTGTCTCTTCCTCATGACTCACTACTCTTGCTGTTTTGTACTCACGGCCGGAGTGAGCTGAAGCTCTCGCCGGTTTTAGTCGATCAGTGGATCAAATCAGCAAAGCTTCCGCTTTGGCAATCTCAAGCTCACAAACAAAAAAAGCAAGCTTTATTGTTTGCTTGCTTTCGTTTGCTCTTTCTGATTTGATCAGCTAGTACCCAGGGCCGGAGTCGAACCGGCACGCCCGAAGGCATTGGTGTTTGAGACCAACGCGTCTACCAATTCCGCCACCTGGGCATTTTGGAAAATTGGGACTGCGAAATTAGAGAATTGTTTTGGATTTTCTTAAATCTTACAACTCAATTTTAATTCTCATACATTTGAAATAACTATGCTATCAAGGATATTTCTATTCGCTGTATTCTCCTTTCTGCTCTCCTGCTCCAACAAGTCTACCCAATCCAGAATTGTGGAGTATTCAGGTAATGAAGTGGTCATTGAAGAACTATATTTTCAGAACGAAATAGCGGGAAGCCAGAAAGGTGGCAGTCGCTCCTATCTGCACCTAAAGCTGAAGATCAATACTGATGAAGGACTTGAATTAAAGTCGCTTGAGTACAAAGAAGAGAACTTCCCGCTTGATGGAAGGCAGCTAGAATACAAATTAGAGTATCCTAAAGAAGTGGTCTATGGCAGCGACCGGATCCGTCCGGCCATCCTGTATTTCAACTTCAATGGAACTGATCTTCAGCTAAAAAGAATCCCCGACTACAAAGAAGACCTTTTTCTCCCTTAACTTTATTAGATGAAATCTATTCTACTAGCTCTTTTAGCTTCGGCTAGCCTCTACTCCTTTGCTCAGGAAGTATCTTATAAAGAAATGATGTACGATCCCTCCTATAACTTCTACGAGGTGGTAGATGCAGCAGAAGCACACTTTTCCACCGTTGACAAAAATGCAAAAGGATCGGGATGGAAGCCCTTTGAAAGATGGCGCTTCAACAATGAATACAAATTCTACCCGGATGGAAACCGCTCCAATGTAGATCCTTATTTCGCAGAAAAGCAATTTCAAGCCTTTATAAAGAACAACCCCACCCAAAAGAATCTATTCAACGGAAGGTGGAGGGAGTTAGGCCCCAATACTATTGATAGTATTACGGGACATTATTCTGCAGGACTTGGAAGAATTGAGGATCTGTATGTAGACCCTAACGATAGCAATATTATCTATCTGGGCTCCAGATCCGGTGGTTTTTGGAGAACAACAGACGGTGGACAAATATGGAGGGTGACAACTGACACCCTTTTTGCAACAGGAGTGAACGCACTGACAGTTTCTCCTACCACTTCAGACTCTGTGCTGATCAATGTGAGAAATGCTAGAAATGGAACTTCTCATGGTGTATTCAAAAGCACGAATGGGGGACTCACTTGGAGTGCTACCAACTTTAATCCTACCCAAATTGGCTTTGGCGGATTGGGAAGTAATTTTCAGGTGAATGTGATCAAATACCATCCACACATTCCCAATCTGGTCTTTGTAGGAACAAATGCCGGTCTGTTTAGGTCAACTGATAATCTTGCAAGTTCTACTCGCCTCTTGGCCGGATCCAATATCAATCAGATCGAATTTCATCCTCAGCTAGACAGTATTATCTACTTATATAACACTGCCAGCTCGGGCTCACTCACAGCTCCATTACGATCAACTGATCTTGGAAACACCTTCTCCAATGCAGGAAATGCTAGTGGAAACTCCAATCGAAATGTACGACTTTCTACCAGCGCTGATTGTCCGGACTGTCTCTACTTTGCTTCAGATAACGGAGTATGGAAGTCTACAGATAGAGGGTCGAGCTTTACTTTTCTCACCAATCCCACTGAAGTTTGCCGAGCCTTCAGCGTTAGCGACCAAGATACTTCCAATATGATCTACGGATATGTTGATCTGGAGAATAGCACCAACGGCGGACAAACCTTTACAAGAAGAACCAGATGGTCATTGGGGAATACCAATGGTTCAGGTAGTGGCAATGCAATTAGTTATCAAACTAGCACCAATTACATTCACGCCGATCTGAGAAATTCCATTTGTGTGAATGGGGTCTTTTATGTGGCAACCGATGGTTTTATCTGCAAGAGTTCCGACAATGGGGTCACCTGGCAAATATTGAATGAAGGAACCGGGATCCGGGAGAATTACCGACTGGGAGTTGCCCAGGGAAACAATGGACATGTGATCTGCGGTTCTCAAGACAATGGTACCAGTATCTACAAAGGCAATGGCTGGTTAGAGTATTATGGAGCTGATGGGATGGAGGGAATTATTCATCCCCTAAATGACGATTGGCTAATTGGAAGTGTGCAGTATGGAAATCGACAATTGAGTAGAGATGGTGGGGGAAGCAGATCAGGTGCTAGTCCAAGTGGATCTAGCAATGCCGACTGGGTAGCACCTCTGGCCTACAGTCATACAAATTCAATGGCTGTTTACGACTTTAGAGACTATGTCTACTACTCCTCCGACTTTAGTGCCTCTCATAGTAGAAGAGGTAGTCCTAACTTTAGTGGTGACATTCAAATTGCAGAAGTTGCCTTTAATAACTCAGACATTATGGTTGTTTCCAGAGGTGGATCATTGGAAAGGTCTCTAGATGGAGGGCTAACGTTTGGCAACATCAGAACAGGCACTCCCAACTATATGATAGAGGATATTGCTTTTGATCCGAAGGACGACAATACCATTATTGTAGTTTTTGGTCGATATCAGAACGATGGACAGAAGGTGTACATTACAAGAAATATGGGATTGACCTGGACCAATATCACCTACAATCTGGGAAGCATGCCCATAAGAAGTGTAGTAATTGATCATACCAATCAATCCAACATTTATGTAGGAGCTGAGATCGGCGTATTTACCATGCCCATGAACGGCACTAACTGGTCGCTTTACAACCCGGGTTTGCCCAATGTAAGCATCCTTGAGCTGGACATTAATTATGGAAGCAATAGTTTGAGAGCTGCAAGTTGGGGAAGAGGGTTGTGGGAGTATGCCTTGGTGGGAAGATCTTCTTATCCCGCCATTTTGAATACTAGCATTACAGATCCTCCAAGCTTTGATGTACCTAAATACAGTGTTGATCAATTTGTTACCTCCACCATCCACTATACCGGCACTCTTAGTTCAGTATACATTGAATGGTCCAATGATACCATCTCTTTGGGAAACAGGATCAATATGAGTCAAGTTGGAGGAGCTTGGCAAACAGTGCAGCCTATCCCTACTTTTCCTGCAGGAACGATGATCTATTTCAAAGTTTTTGCAGTGGGAAGCAACAACGACACTACCGAAAGCTATCGCTTCAACTATGAAGTCAAGCCATATGACTATTGCTATGCAACTGGTAATACATCTGCCGGGAACTTATACATCAGCAGGATATTGTTGAACGGAACAAGCAAGTTCAGTGGGAACAATGGGTACAGCCTATCCGGTACTCCACTGATCGATCTCTATGCAGATTCAACTTATCAACTGCAAGTATTGGCAAATACTACTTGGAATAGTAATGATTTTGCTGCATGGATCGACTATGATAACGATCGCTCCTTTGAACCTTCGGAAAGGGTTCTATTTAGCATGAATGCAGGGGTGATGTCTACAGCTAATTTCACTGTCCCTTCAGCAGTAAGTGCAGGGGATACTGTTCGAATGAGGGTGCGTTTATCCTACTATGGAACGCCTTCCAATTGCGGAGATGATTTTGGGGAAGTGGAAGACCACTTGATCTTTATGCGGTCAGTCGCCACCCAGTTAAATGAAACCGAAAAAGCTAATTCTATTTCAGTGGTTCCCAATCCTACCA
>JAUIGQ010000039.1 GCA_030429925.1 Bacteroidia bacterium
ACCACTTTTTCCGACTATTGCAGTTATCTTTCCATACTCTATGATAAGGTTCAATTGGTCAATCAAAAAATCATCGTTCATAGAGTACCTATAGCTTAGGTCTTTGATATGAATATCTGACATCTTTATAGTTTCAATCTGATCAACTTGGCTATGCGATCCTTCTTTGCTTTTTAATTCATTTATTCTTTCTACAGCTATCTCTGCATCCTGAAAGGCATGAAAGAAATTAACCAATTGTGCGAGCGGACTATTCAATTGGCCGATAATATAGGAAACAGCCAACATGGCTCCGAGACTTATCTCTTCTCTAATAACTAAGCTAGCTGACAAGAAAATGACAACTATGTTTTTCAATTCATTGATAGCAGTAGCTCCATTTAACTGCAGCTGTTCTAGAGTTAAACTCTTGATTGAGATCTTATACAAAGAAGCTTGAATATACTCCCAGGACCACCTTTTCTCCTTCTCCGCATTGTTTAGTTTAATTTCTTGCATACCATTAACAAGCTCAATTACCTTTCCTTGACTCTCACTTAAATGTGAAAAACGGAGATAGTCTAGGCTTTTTCGATACTTCATAAAAAGTAAGATCCAAGCTATGTATATGCTACTACCAGCAAAGAACAATACAAATATCTTCCAACTATAACTGATCAAGACAATGCTGAAAACAACTAGATTGAATGATGAGAATAGAACTGAGAGCGAACCATTGGTCATTAAATTCTCAATTCTTTTATGATCGCTTATTCTCTGTAAAATGTCACCTGTCAACTTCTTATCAAAAAATGACATCGATCTCTTCATTAACATTACAAAGAAATCTGAGAGCATGACAATTGATAAACGCTCACTAATATGCAGAATAAGCCATGATCGAATGATCTCAATTGATGATCTTCCAATAAAAAGAAATAACTGGCAAATCAATAGAATCAGGACAAAATCAATATCCTTGTTTAAAATTCCTATATCAATGATATTTTGAGTGATAATGGGAAATGCAAGTTGGATAATGCTTGCCGTAAGAAGTCCAATTATTAGTTGAAAGATAAATGCCTTGTAAGGAGAAAGATATTGAAGAATGAACCAGAAAGATTGTTTCTCTTCTTTTTTAGATAGCACCTCCTTAAAATCTAATCCGGGGGATAAGAACAGTGCAATGGCAGTAGACTGATCAGCTGAATTCTTTCTTAACTCACTTTTGAACTTAGCATGGGAGATTTTCACTTGACCAAATGAAGGATCGGCAACATAAACAATGTTTTTTGCTACCTTATACAATACCACATAATGAGCTGATTTCCAATACACAATACAAGGTAAACTTACTTCAGCGAGAAACTTCTCAATCTTAACTCTTGCCCCTAAGGTTTTAAACCCAAGCTTTTCTGCTGCATCTGATAATTCAAGAAGAGAGGATCCTTGTCTTCCATGATCTATAAAATTCAAAACCTCTTTTCTGCTGATTATCCTACCATAATACTTTGAGATCATTCTCAGACAAGTTGGCCCGCAATCCATTTGATCCAATTGTCTATAAAAAGGAAATTTCATGCTTTTACATCCCTACTCTTCAATATCCTTGAATTCATTGAGCTATAATGATTCAGAATAAGATCATACACTACAAATTCTTGAAACCTTGGCATGGATACAAACAATCTATTCATTGACATATGCATGATGCTCAGCATAAAATCAAATTTTGCCTCTCCCTTATTGCGCCGCAAATAGTCATCTATACCCTTCTGCATTTTGAGACTTCTTTCAGCAGTAATCCCTACCAATAACTTTTGTGATGAACTTCTCTTTGCGCAATCATTTAATAAGTTTTGTATGCCAAACCTCTTATCTCTGAAGGAGATTGCAAGCTCTGTCTTTTGGAGCTTTCCTATTTTAAATTCAGCTTTTGCAGATTCGCATAGCTTCTTTAACAGATGGATACGGCAGCTTATATCAAGTCTGAAAAGTTCAAAAAGATCATGAATGAAAAGCAAACCAAGCTGCCATCTTAGCTCCACCTTATCCCTATTATCAAATGCTCTGTTAAAGCGTTGGTATGCTTCACTGTCATGATAAAAAAGCGATTCAGCTATTTCCATTGATGATGCACCATACCTTCCCAATTCTTTTTGATAACTCTCAAACGTGAATTTCCATCCAAGATCCTCATCAATCTGCTCAGTGGCAAAATCAGTAAGTAAATTGAGAAGACTAGCTCGTTCCTTCTTATTGATTAAATGTAGTCTGACCCTCAAGTGATGATCAGGATCTCTAAACCTAACAAAGAACCATTTGTCTATTAATCCGGATCGAATTAACTTATTGATTAGAAATGAAATTCTCTCTAGAATCTTATCTGAATGGTTTTGATTACAATAAAGTTTCAGATAAACCCAATCATCTGTAGCTACAACCCCTTGTTCTCTCGGACCTTCTAAGCATGTTTCTCCAGTAATATCTTCATCACCAAAAGACTTTATAGAGTGATTCTTCACAAAGAGAATAATCTCATTTGAGAGTGTTTTTCCATTCTTATCTACAAGAAATTCATCATCTGGGAAAAAGAATTCTGTTAAAACAATTTCTTGGTTTTCCTTTAAGATCTGACAAAACAAGTCTGTTCCCAGATCGGATCCGAAATCAATGATCAGTTCTCTATCTGAATCTGAGAATAGCACAATTTCAGGAACATTGAACATTTCTCGCCAAGCTTTAAAACTATCTGAGATGTAGTTCTCTTTTAATACCTCTGCTGATTTAAATCTCCATTCTGCAGTTTTTACAATGAAATCTTTATATCTAACCCTAGGATAAAAATTACTGGAAGAGAAATCCCCCCAATCAAAACCCAAATTATCAGTGATACTCTGAGATTGGAGATCACCAATAAACTCATACAGTGGTAATGTATTGACCTTATGATCATGAGCCGAAGAGATTCGTGGTAGAATTTTACGGCCATCTTCTGAATTAAAGAGAACAAACTCTTCATCCTTTAAAATAATATGTAAATCCTGCAAGTTTGATTTACCATCCCCTTTATTGTTCAAATAGTGAAATGAATTCTTGAACAGTTGAGGTCTTGACAATATATTACAAGAATTCATATGAGATTGATGATAAAACTCGGTGAGCTCTTTATCAGAATAAACATACTCTTCATGCTCAGCGATAGTTTTTGCTAAATCTTTTAGTTTTAAATTTTGGTGACAAAATCGACCGATATAATGGAAAGCATGACATCCACCAATCTCTTTGATTAGATATCTGCGCTTCCCTGAATGATCTTTAACAATAGATAAGATCACTGAGAATGAGGCGGGAAGCTTTCTGAGATGGTTTTTATTTTTTGGAGTATTCAATTCCATCTCCACCTCATATTCAATTTTATTATAGGCCCTCTTTAACAGATCAGACTTCCAGTAACTACGACCATTTTTACTTTGTTGCCTTGGAGAGATAAGATTTCTATTGATCAGAATACTAGAATGGAAATGTATGTCAGAGTTATTGCCATAGCCTAATCCTAACTCGGGATCCATTAAAACTGCTAAAGGGACCGGATTCTCACCATACCTTCTTTTAAACTTTTCCTTGTATGACTTTAAGCTTTTGTTTACTGCAGTTTTCTTATTCGAGGATAAGATATTAATCAACAACTCTAATTGTTTAAGAGGAAACTTTTCAAGATGCTTGGCACCTTTTATTGTGATATCTGAAGAACTGTCGATATGTAAGTTCTTTCGGGATTCAAGCTTAGCACCCATATTTTCAATACACTTATCAATTGCCTTATATGCACTAGGTCGGTTGACACTTCGCTTATCAATTCTTATTAGTCTTATCTTCAGCTGGACCAAAGCCGCGATCCAGTAGTTTAATCGAATTGAGGGGGATCTTTCCTTTACTTTTTTTAATGTCTCTATTAATTGACTCAGATGATCTTCAGAATTCAAAGAGATCTCTAATTCAGATACAAGTATTTGCTTTCTTACTAGAGCAATGATATAAGGCTCGATCTCCTCACTATTCCTTGTATAATTTCCAACAAAATCACTTAGAGCAGCAAAACTCCTATACTCCTTAGTAAATAGAATGAGGTCCTTAAAGAAAGAATTTGAATTAATTGTACATGCTTTTACTTCATCTCCTGTCTCCTTATACTCTACTTTCAGATACCTCAACTTATCCTTATAAAGTATCATTGAAGTATTCAATGTGAAATTTAGATACTTGTAAACAGCAACTTCCTTCAATATCTCTTCTATGATCTTTCGAATGCAACCAACATCCACAATAGAATTCCTTTTGCGTTCTTGGATTTGATAGTTTGACCCTTTTAGAAATTGACCTATTACGCCAACAGAGGCCAATAATCCAAATGGCGTAGACCTAGAGTGAATTCTCAAATAGTATTTGTATAAGGACCGCAGCATCCTTTTCTTCCTTTTATTATTCAGTTTTCCTTCTTCCCATTTCTGGTATTCATTATAAAGGCTTTCCGAGGCTGTGAACAGCGCTTCTCTTGCAAATGGGTTTTGAAAGTAGTTGAGAACCTCCTTTTCATCTTGAGGTGTTCTAATAGGTCTTGCGGGACATCGCAATACCACCTCATCCAAAAACTCTATCCTATTCATATTGCACACTCTTTAGATAAAAAGCTTCTTCCCATGAATTTAGGTCAGGGAAAATATTGCCAACTAAGCAGAGGCCGATGCCTGAAAGGCCATCAAGAAGCCCATACGATTCTTGAAATCCATCATCTCCTCTATCAGCTTTGTAAATTCCTTCCTCTTTGAATAGATTCTTCAAGGTGTGATTCATCCAGAACTCTGAAGCAACATCAAAAATTTCCATCCCTGTATTCCGATATAAGTATGAATAGAGATGACTAACTCCTGCGCTGCCATGACAAAAGCCTTGATCAAGGATTCCTGTTTCTTTCCTCTTCTTTCGATCTGTTGAGTTTATCGCTAAGCAGATAGCTTTCATTTGCAGCTCACCGTCCTTCAATACAGAAGAGGCATATAGTTGTGCGACTGCAATTCCAAGATCTCCATAGCACCAAGCAAGACGACTAGATCTGGAAAATTCATTTTTCACTACAATGGAAGGGTAGAGTGAATTTGAATTTACTAGCTCTATCGTATTGTAAAAGGTAACTGCGCTGCTTAAAAGCTCAATTATTTCTTCCTTTCTTTTCTTATTTAAATTGGGTATTCTATAGGCCAAATAGATCAGGAAAGAGGCTTGTCCATGGGCTAATGAGGTGTTGATAATCTTCTTCTCGGAACCTAGACTTTCCAGCCAATAAGTACCATCTTGGGTTCTAACAGCATTTTGTATTACCAATCGATCCATGAGGTCATTGAACTCATGATCATTAAGCCTGCCGAGCAAATTGTGAATACCTAGAAGTCCATGCAAGAAATCCAAGGAAGGATCCAATATCAATTCCTCCTTGTTCCGACATAGTTCATCAGCAAGCCTAATTATATATTCTTTAATACCGAGTTTATACCCAAACTTTTCCTCAAGATGGTTCAATGACCATAAGATGCCGCTAACCCCGTCACTATATCTAAGATTATCAAAGTTTATTTCACTTACTAATTGCTCAACTATCCGGGAGATTAGTTTTTTATTTGAATCTGATGGATAGACTTGTTGGTAGTATACAAGAAAAAGTAATACTCCAGCGTAGCCAGAAAGTAAGGATGAGTTATTTAGGTAGGAATCTTTCTTGCTCTCAATTATTTGATGGATCCTTCTTAGACATTCTCTTTTCGTCATTTTGAACAGCTTTTTTATTGAATAAATAATTCAAAGCTGTCGAGAGAATTGGGTCAGGGTTTGGGTTTTCTTTGGTTGGTATTTCTTTTTTTACATAAATGTCTGGTTGTACACCAATGTGCTGGAAGTTGGATCCATCTTCATTATCTATTCTGTAGTGGGTGAAAAGAAGCTCCATCTTTCCCGGTAGAAGTAATGCCCCAACGTTTCCGTTTGTGCCATTGGTATTTCTTCCAATTAGGGTAACATTATTAGGGTACTCTTTAAAGATCAAGGTCATTGTTTCTCCCCAAGATGCGTTCTCTTCATTAATTAATAAAACCACTTCGCTATCAACTTTCTTTGTTAGTGGGTAGAAGATATTGGACATTTGAGGTAATATTCTTGATGCCTTCAAGACGAGATCCACCTTATTGGTAAAGAAATAGGGCATCTTCTCTATCTTTTTGTAGAATCCCGGATAGTTTTTAAGAGGAACATAAAAGTCTGCTATGTCTTTTGGTTTAGAAGAAAAGTACTTTGCAGACATGGCAACAAACATTTTACTAGGATAGCCTCTAAGATCAATAATCAAGGGAATGTCTTCTTTAGCACTTCTTTTAATCTCTGATCTGAATGTCTTTTTATCCCTTTCCCAGATCCTTATATAAGCATAGGCATCATTTACATCAACACTTTTAACATACTCATATCCCATAAAATCATTGAACTCTTGGTCAGTAATCTCCACTCTATCAACTTTAATGACTGTATCCTTCCCTTCAACCTCCAGCATGAGATAATCATCCCCATTGAAATAGAGCCAACTATTTGCAGCATTCCTTTCATCTTCTATCAATTCTGGTCTGGATGAGGGAACAATTGAGAACAAACTATCCTCCATCTGTTGCGGACTTAGACCATTAATGCTCAAAACTTTATCCCCAACTTCTAATCCTTCTAAATGTTTAAAATCTCCAATCTTAGTTACATAGAGGTTTCCATTGATCATGTAAACATGAATTGGATAAAACTTTCCAAATACCTCATCTTCATGTTCATGATCTTCTTCTTTTTTCTCTAGCTTTTTATGCAGTTTATCCGATTTACGATATTCCTTGTCGGTGAAATGTCTTATCAAATCGATATGTCCATCATTGATCTTATACACCATATTCTTGATCGCTCGACGATAGTCTCTTTGATCCATTATTGAATCAGAAGCAAAGACCTTTAGCTGTTGGAGGAATTCATCATCCCAATCGATAGTGAGCTTGTATTTATATGGATAGAAATACTCAATGCCATTCCAAACTCTTAAGAGAGATTCCAAGATTTTATCTTGATCAAGACTTTTATCCATGACATCCTCATAATCGATCACATTGACATCTTTGATGATCTTTTTCATCGATTCATTCTTGCCTAATACAGCAAATCGAAGTTTTGACCTTGAGGTTTCTGAAAGAATTGGACTGTTCAATAGCTTCTCATGATCATTAATGACCAATAAATCTGCAGTATCAAGGATCTTATAATTACTTTTTGGATCATTTGGTAATAGCTGATCAACTAATGAATTCAAATCGACTGCTTCATTATTAAGGTAGTAGTCTCTCAACTCTGAAACGATTCTTTTACTCACTATTCTATTGCCTTCAACAAATTCAGATACTCCATAAAGTCTCGCAAATAGTAAAAGTGAATCAACTCTTCTTTGAGCTTGAAGGGATACTGTTAAGAGTATTAATATGAACAAAGAATAAGTTCTCATTACCATCACAAATCTCCATCAAAGATAGAAAAGCCTAAAACCCATGCAATAGTCAAACAGTTGTAAATCACAACCATACGGTTGTAAATTACAACCAAGATTGTTGAATTGGCTTGCATAAAAATAGGGGATCTTTTCAGATCCCCTATCCAACCAAAACACAAACCACAATCTACTCTACAATAATTCTTTTGATGGCAAATGCTTCTTCAGAAGTCATTTTCAAAAGATAGGTTCCGCTTTCCAGTCCGCTGATATCAATGGTCTGATTGAAGGTATTGCTCAAAGTTGGCTGAGCCACTACCCTACCGTTCAGATCAAGGATCTCCATGCTTTCAAAGGTGGCATTGTCGATCTCTACATTCAAAATATCGGTAGCAGGTACCGGATATACATTCACTTCATTGTTCAAATTCAATGCATTCTCATCAAGAGAAGTTACAACAG
This sequence comes from Bacteroidia bacterium, assembly GCA_030429925.1. Classification (GTDB taxonomy): domain Bacteria; phylum Bacteroidota; class Bacteroidia; order Flavobacteriales_E; family Vicingaceae; genus UBA1494. The sequence continues at coordinate 8,003 of JAUIGQ010000039.1, forward strand.
GTAATGGCACCAAATTACCACCGGCTGCCTGGGCAACCCATAGACCAAAGGCAGGACCGTTGGAATTGTTGGTTGGGTTGACAAAACCTGATGCTAGCACAGTAATAGCTTCTCCGCCTAATCCTAAAGTGCTCAATGGAGCATTATAGGTTTCAACCACTGTGCTGGTTCCGTTCACAGAAACCTCCAATACATAATCATTGGTAGGTAAGCTCAAGTAACCGTCATAGTTGGAGTAGCTTAAATTGCTAATGAGGTTTCCTGCAGGAATAGAGATCTCATCTACATCTACCGCAGGTGCATCTGTTGCTCCGTGATACACCAACACATCTGTAGTATTTGAATTAGCTGATGCTTCTCTTGCAGAAGCAAAAACATCAATATCGAATGGAGTGGCCGGAGAATACCCGCTTCCACTTACTATACCATTTGCAACCAATATATAGGTGCTATCTTCCATCAAGGTATAGGTATAACGTGCAATTGCTCCAGTTGTATCCGTGCTATTTGGAGCGGCAATACTTATATCGAATGGAACTCCTGCTTGAGCATCTACAAATGGAGTTGCTGTTCTAAAGGAGAAGTTGTCTGCCAATAATCCATCATTCAACCACACATCTACTGTTGCAGCAGCTGCGTCAGCCGAATTGTGGATCGCTTGTACTCTTGCCGTTGGAATAGTATCTACCGGAAGAGCTACCAAAGCACCTCCTGCAGCAGTTGCAGCATATAGTCCGAATGCAGGACCATTAGAATTCTGCGATGGATCCAAGAATCCGGAAGCCAATACCGTAATGGCTTGTCCGCCCAGACTTAAAGTGCTTAATGGAGCTTTGTAAGCGGCTACAATTGCACTATTGTTCTGATTTCTCACTTGAAGCTCATAGTCGGCAGTTGCCAAGGATAGATAGCCTTGGAATCCTTGATAGGCAATGTCGTCTACCACCGTACCTGCAGGCACAGAGGATTCGTAAGCATCCACAATGGGTGCATCCGGCGAACCATGATATACCAATACATCTGTTGTCATCATATTCGCTGATGTTTCTCTAGCAGTTGGAAAGATGTCTAATCCAAAAGCCGGAGATGGACTATAGCCTGTAGAACTTACAATACCATTTGCAATCACAATAAAAGTGTCATTGGCAGGCAAGGTAAAAGTTTGTCGGAATAATCCATTAGTAGTATCAGTGCTATTGGAAGGCTGAATGGTGATGTCAAAGGCTGTTCCTGCCGGAGCATCGAAAAAAGGTGTAGCCTCTCTAAAGTTAACATCGTTGAACAATGGACTTGAATTGTCATTCAACCAAATATCAACTGTAGACACTAGTGTATCCGGTGAATTATGTATGATCTGAACTCTTGCTGTTTGGGCTGTTGCCGCAAGAACTAAGAATAAACTCAATAAAGGAAGTAATAATCGTTTCATGATTTAGATTTTAAAGATTTCACTAACTAAACCACTCAATGATTCTTTTGTTTAACTTTTATATTTATTTGTTAAACAATATGTATAAACATTTTTTTTTAATTCCTGATTCACAGAAACTTATAGGACAATTATTTTTTTGTTCCCTAATCCTCTTTTTTCAAACTGTACTCATAATCTGCAAGGATTTGAGAAGCATCTGAATTCCACTCCCCTCTTGCTCTAGACTCATCCTCTTGCTCTAACTCTTCCTCCTCCCATACATACTCTTTCCGCTGCGGACCCTCCTTTCTATAGTAGATAGACAAAATGATTCCCACAAAGAATCCCCAGAAATGACCTTCCCAAGAGATCTCTTTATCCCAAGGTAGGATACCCCAGATCAAACTACCGTATAGGAAAGCCACCAAAAAAGACATAGCGATCAACTGCATATGTCGCCTAATGAAACCGCTGATCAACAAGAAAGAAAAGAGAGAATAGACTACACCGCTTGCTCCTATGTGGTAACTATAGCGCGCAGAGATCCAAGTGTAAAGAGATGTAAGCAAGAAAGAGAGGAACAATACTCTCCATGCTATTGGTTTGTAAAAATAAAACAGTGAAAAACCCAATATCAATAATGGAATAGAATTGTTGAATAGGTGGGTGGCATCTGCATGAATGAAGGGGGCGAAAAATATTCCCTTCACCCCTTCCACTGTTCTTGGAAGTACTCCATAATTGGCGAAATCCAAACCGAAATTCCATTCGATCAATTTCACCATTGACAATACAACCACTAATATTAGTGGGAACAATACACTATAGAAGATTCTCTTTTTATCTAGTTCTGTAGATTCCATCAAATGTTAAAGAAATCAAAAAGTCTTACAATCTCATTGTCAACCAAATAGAAAAGTATAATTTAGTTCATTCAATTATTTGTCATGAAAAAATCGATCGGTCTACTAAGCTTTATTCTACTCTTCGCAGTTGCAGCATCGGCATCGAATACCAAGCCAAACAGTGATGGAGTAACCAATAACAATAATATTGAACAGCAAAAGCAAAATAAGGCAAAGGCTGAAAAGAAAGACAAATACGATTTTAGTCTGTTCAAATTTATCACACCTCAGAAAAGTGAAAGTCAGCAAGACACGCTGAAAGTCCCAACAGAGCAGCTAAAACACAAGAACAAATTCAACGGAGAGACCACCATTCTCTATGAAAAGCCTCGAGCTTTCTTGATGTTCTCATAAGCTTCCTGAACACTTCTGAACTTTTCCTCTGCTTGCTTTTTGACATCTTGTCCTAAGTGTGCCACTTTATCAGGGTGGAACTTCATGGCCATCTTTCTATAGGCTTTTTTCACTTCGGCATCAGATGCATCAGGAGTGATCTCCAATATCTTGAAATCAGAACCTGTTTCTTTTACAAACATTGCTTTTATGGAAGCAAAATCTGGCTGACCAATACCCAAATAGGAAGAGATCCGATGAATCTCATTTACTTCATCATTACTGATCCTGCCATCTGCAGCAGCAATACCAAAAAGATAATGCAATAACTGCAACCTGGAATGATATTGCATTTGATAGCGGATCTGATGACTGATCTCTCTTACATTGATGGTGTCTTTCAGCAGATCCTTCAATGCCGACATCTGTTGTTTGGTCTTTGCTGCGCCAAATTGACGCGTATAAAAATCCTTGACATAATCCAGCTCTGATCGCATCACCTTACCGTCGGCTCTCATTACTGCGGCAGTTAGCACAAGTAAACTAGCTGCAAAATCTCCCTGAGAAGTTCGTTGGTAAGCCTGAGTTCCGGAATAAGAAGAAGTAAATCGCTCATCCCAGTCGACCGTTGAACGTGCATCCAGCATGGATCCTATAGCAAATCCAATGATCCCTCCAAAAAAACCAAAGAAGGAAAAACCCAGTAAAGCAAAAATCCATTTCGTCCAACCTCGCATCATAAAGTATCGTCTAACTATTGGGGTTTCAAAAGTAGACAATGAAAAAGCTTTTTTGGTTTTAAAAAAATGTTATGGATTAACCATTTATATAACTAATTTTGCCAATTGAAAATTGGGAGAACTTCAGCGGGCATATAAGATCATTCCACCACCTATAGAGAGTGGTTCAACTTATTACTTCGAGACCGATAGTGGAATGAACTATGAGGTGAGATTTGGAAGAAAACAGAACAATATTCTCAACACTTCCATTGTTTTTGGTGTTATCAATGACGAGTTTGAAGGAGAGGAGTACAGTCAGACCAACAAGTTTGAAATGTTCCGGGTGATGGCAACCATCGTAGAGATCGTTCGTAGATATATGAGACTACATCCAAAGATCAATTGCTACGAGTTTACAGGAGAACCCACAAAAAAAGAAATGGATAAAGAAGGTAGAATCAGATTAATGTTGTATAATCGGTATCTGCCTCACGTCTTCGATGATAGTTGGGACATTATAAAGGAGTCCAACAGAACATTGGTTAAAAAGAAGAGATAGAGATTTTTCTAGCATAATTTTTGCAATATTATTATCGTTAAATAATTGGTTTAATTAAGATTATAAGATGAGACAACTGAAAATCAGTCAGCAGATTACAAAGAGGGAAAGTAAATCCCTAGAGAAATATTTACAAGATGTTTCTAAGGAGGAGATGATCACTGCTGAGGAAGAGGTTGAATTGGCGATCAAGATCCAAAATGGTGACGAAAGAGCTTTAAACCGTTTAGTAAGGGCTAACTTGAGATTTGTTATCTCTGTGGCAAAACAATACCAAAATACGGGCTTAACACTTGAAGATCTGATCAATGAAGGAAATCTGGGACTAATCGAAGCTGCCAAAAGATACGACCATACAAAGGGGTTTAAATTTATCTCTTATGCTGTATGGTGGATCAGACAAAGTATCTTGAAAGCTGCAGCTGACAATAGTCGTACGATTAGACTTCCACACAACCGACTGGGAGAGATCCAAAAGATCAGCAAAGCCTCGAATGAATTCGAGCAGAAAAATGAAAGAACACCAACTGCAGATGAGTTGAGTGACTTGACAGAAATGGATGTAAACAAGGTTGAGATGTCGTTGAAGATGTCTAAGAAACAAGTTTCCATTGATGCTCCTATGAGCAACGATGATGACAACAACAGCCTTGTTAGTGTATTGGAGAATTCAGACACTCCTGACCCTTCAGACAATCTATTACAAGAGTCGCTTTCTCAAGATCTGGAAAGAACACTTTCTTACCTAAAAGGCATGGAAGCAGAAGTTATCAGATTGTTCTACGGATTAGGTGGATCAAGCGAAATGACTCTTGAGGAGATTGGAAATACTTTCGGTCTGACAAGAGAGAGAATTCGACAGATCAAGGAAAGAGGATTGAGAAGGTTAAGAAGAGTAAGTGGACAAACGAACCTTCAAACCTACTTATAGACCATTTGAACTTGAATAAATATTATTTTAGCCCTACCAAACTTGGTGGGGCTTTTTTATGACTTCATTCAGAATAGACATTTCCTGAGAATTCCATGCTGTTTAACACAATAGAGTTTATTCTTTTCTTGCCGGTAGTTGTTTTACTGTACTACCTGACCCCTTCAAAGTATAGATGGTTCTTGCTCCTTTCTGCCAGCTACTACTTCTATATGTGCTGGAAGCTGGATTATATCCTATTGATCATAGCATCTACTATCACAGACTACATCTGCGGCATCATGATGTCTAACATCAGTGTTCGGAAGAAGAGGATCCCCTGGTTGCTGCTGAGCTTGGGTGTAAATCTGGGGCTGCTCTTCTATTTTAAGTACTTCAACTTTTTCTCAGATAGTTACAATTATCTGATCAGAGGTTCTGCCAATCTGGAGCAGCTAGAATATATAGACTTGCTGCTACCTGTAGGAATTTCCTTTTACACCTTTCAAACCTTAAGCTACTCCATTGACATATATTTTGACCGAATAAAGGCCGAAACCCATATTGGATATTTTGCTCTTTATGTTTCTTTCTTCCCCCAGCTGGTAGCAGGTCCAATTGAAAGGTTTGATAGTCTGAACCCTCAGTTTAAGGAAAAACACAAACTCACTTATGAGAATCTGGCGAATGGACTTAGATTGATCATCTATGGGCTTTTTATAAAAATGGTGATTGCCGACAATCTTTCACCCTTTGTAGATAAGATTTACCAAGACCCCGGCAAATATGAATTCTTCACTTTGTTAAAGGGAGTCTTTGCCTACTCCTATCAGATCTATTCTGATTTCTATGGTTACTCCATTGTAGCTATAGGAAGTGCTATGATCCTTGGGATAAAATTGATGGACAACTTCAGAACTCCCTATTTGGCAAAAGGCATTGGGGAGTTTTGGCAGAGATGGCATATCTCACTTTCAACTTGGTTTAGAGACTACCTCTACTTTCCTTTAGGTGGAAATAGGGTAAGCAAGATCCGCTGGGCCATCAATATTATGATCGTTTTCCTAGTAAGTGGGTTGTGGCATGGTGCCAACTGGACCTTCATTTTCTGGGGTGGATTATATGGAGTGGTTTATCTGATTGAACATCTGCTCAACAAGCAACTAAAAATAAAGTCTGAGGCTAAGCCATGGTCAGCAAGACACATTCTCTTGGCCATTAAAACATTCATCATTGTTAGTTTCATTTGGGTGTTCTTTAGAAGTCAGGACCTAGGATCCAGTCTTCTATATTTTGAAGAGTTGATGCAATTCAATTTTTCCAAGGAAGTCTTGGATCTGAAGTTTGTCACCCTATTTTTCGTGCTCTTATTTATCCTTAGTGATATTCTCTTTTACAATAACCGTATCGATAAATGGTTGCAAAGCAAGCACTGGCTTTTGAGGTGGGGTGTTTATAGCATTTTATTATTTTCAATCATCGTATTCTCGGGAGTTGAGAACTTCCCATTTATCTATTTCCAATTCTAATGATCAAAAAAGTAGGCATAAGAATAGTTGCAGTGATCGGGATGTTCTTCCTGTTCAACTTGCTATACGTTCAGCTTTTCTTTCCGTCAGACTTGGAAGAGCATGGAGATGTATATCTGGTAACCAAGGAGCTTCCTGATTCCATGGATGTTGTTTACTTAGGAGAGTCATCGAATAAATCTTTCCATGAAGATGATCTGGACAAACGTTTCATTTCAGACCTAATAGCAGACCAATTCACTGACTTAAAGGTAGTAGACCTGACTAAGGAAGCTGCTCATGCCGGTATTTATAAAAAGATGCTCAATTGGATCGCAGAGAACAAGGAAGTTAAGACGGTAGTGGTCACCATGAATATGCGTTCCTTCAATGCAGACTGGATCTACTCAGAATTGGAAACCCCACTTCAAAAGAGCGCTATCTTCTTGAACAATTATCCACCCATTATCAACAGGTTGATCCTTTCGTTTAAGGGCTATGATATCAAGACCATTGAAGAGCGACAAAAACAAGTGTTGGAAAAATGGGAAGAAGACATATATACTACACCATATTTTCCATTTGAAGATGTAAGAGATTGGGATCGATGGATGGATTATACAGGAATAAAAAATCCTGATGGAAGCAGGAATGTAGAAAAAACCCAATTGGCCTGCCACTATATAAAAACATTTGGCTTTGAATTGGACACTCTAACCAATCCAAGAATTCAAGACTTTGATGAGATCATTCAACTTGCCAAGAAAAACAATTGGAATTTAGTCTTCAACCTACTGGCTGAGAACACAGAAAAAGCTGATAAGCTTGTAGGTGATCGATTGACACAGTTGATGAAAAGGAATAGAGATATCCTATTGAAGTACTACGGTAAAAAGGATGTCACCATCGTCGATAATTTGGAAGTAGTTCCAGATCGTGAATTCATAGATCAAGACTGGACAACTGAACACTATGCAGAAAGTGGCAGAAAGACCATCTCCAGGAAAGTGGCAGCATCTCTAGCGAAGTTCTATCCCGACTCCTATTCACCTAAGGACTTTGACAATCAGTATGAATTCTATAATGATTTTGAAAGAGAGAACAAATGGGAACAAGGTGCCAGATCAAGTACTGATGAATTTTCTTTTGAAAAGGAGAAATCATCCATTGCCGGAGGCAAATTCCACTATTCAGTAACCTTTGAATATGAATTGGAAAGGATACCTGAATCTAAGAGAAAGGAAGTCTATGTGAGCTTTATGTACTTGCAGAGGAATCAATCTCATGATGCTCATATTGTATTTGAATGTGAAAGCGAGAACTTCCCGAAGCAACAACTAAGTGAGAAGATAGAAACAGATAAAATTGATGAATGGGTGAAGGTAGAGCAGTTATATAGAATACCTGAAGGATTCAAAGACTTTGGCCATATGAAGGTTTATGTTCACAATCCAACAGAAGAACCGGTGTATATAGACAATATGAGCATAAAGTTCAGGTAATCACCAACTCCCTCCGGCACCACCTCCGCCAAAGCTGCCACCTCCAAAGCCACCGAAGCCGCCACCTCCTCCGCCGAAACCACCAAAGCCACCTCCGCCGGAAGTAAAGTCGTTATAATGTCCTCTGTGTCGACCACTCATGGAGCCCATCAACCAGAGTGCTGCCCAAAAGCTGAGATCATTGGAGCGAGAATACCTTCTTGCCCTCTTGAACACCCCAATGAACATAATGAATATGAAAAAGAGAATAAAGAAAATTGGAAAGACCTTGGTCTTCTTCTTTTTGCCCTTGTTATAATTTTCAGCCGAGTACTCTCCCCCGGTAATAGACATGATCACCTCAACTGCTCTAATGATACCTTTCTCATAATTATCTTGTTTGAAGGCAGGGATCATTTCATTGCTAACGATGCGCTTGCAAATAGCATCCGGAAGCACGCCCTCTAAACCATAACCGGGCGCAATGAAAACTTGTCCTTTGGAATTGGTATATTTTGGTTTAACAAGAATAACCACCCCATTGTCGAACTCCTTATTCCCCACTCCCCATTGCTCTCCCAATTGAAAAGCAAAGGTTGAAGCTTCATAACCACAAAGGTCTTGAACCGTTACTACTGCTATTTGCGTTGATGTTGTATCGTTGAAATTGACCAATAAATACTCGAGGTCAGCTTCCAACCTTCCGTTGATAATTCCCGCATAATCATTGACCAATCTAGGTGGATTGGGTCTTTCAGGAAAACAGTTTTGAGCATTCAACACTGAGGCCAGCCCAATGACCAAGGAAAGGAATACAATCTTTAAATTATTCATGAGCCAAAGGAGATTTCGTCGCTTAATTCATTTTGATCATCTTCCTTGATCGGAAAATGTTCCTTTAATTTCTCTCCACTCATTCGAATACCTTCCGACAAGGCCTCCAAATATTCTCCGGCTTTGAACTTTTCTCTCATATGATCTCTAACCTCATCCCAAAATCCTTTTGGAACTTTTTGATTGATACCTGCATCCCCAAGGATGGCAAATTGATGATCTTTTATGGCCAGATAGAACAGCACCCCATTTCTCAATTCGGTCTTGTGCATTTCCAGCTTCTCGAACAAATAGGCAGCTCTATCCAAGACATCCTCTTTGCAATGGTTTTCTAGATGCAATCTTATTTCACCACTCGTCCTATTCTCCGCATCCTTTATTGCTTGGTGAATCTGATCTATTTCTTCTTGCTCAAAAAAGTCCTTTGCCATGATCTTATTCGCTAAAATCTACTTCAGGAGCTTTTTCAGTACCTTCTTCAGCTTCGAAATACCCTTTCTTCTCGAAATCAAACCATCCTGAATAGATCACTTGAGGAAATTTCTTGATATAGGTATTATAGTCCCTTGTTACATCGTTGAATTTTTTACGCTCAACAGCGATCCTGTTTTCAGTGCCTTCTAATTGCGCCTGAAGTTCCAGGAAATTCTGATTAGCCTTAAGGTCAGGGTATCTTTCAATGGTTACCAGTAATCTTGAAAGAGCACCACTCAACTGACTCTGAGCAGCTTGAAACTTGGCAATACTTTCCGGGTTCAGATCGCCAGCATCTATGTTGATAGAAGTGGCTTTTGATCTTGCCTCAATGACTTCTGTAAGCGTTTCTTTCTCGAAATCAGCATAACCTTTTACGGTGTTCACCAAATTAGGGATCAAGTCAGCTCTTCTTTGGTAAGTATTCTCAACGTTAGCCCATTGTCCTTCAACAGCTTCGCTCTTTTCAACCATACTATTGTAACCACATGATGATAAACTGGCAGCTACAATGAACAGGAATAATAGTTTTATCGTTTTTTTCATTTTATAAAGATTAAAAAAGGGAAGCGATGCTTCCCCTGAATTATATTAATTGATCAGTTCAACACTTCTTTTGATAAACTTACTCAAATCCTCTCCTTTTAGAAGATTTTGAGAAAGCAAGGCCAGATCTGCAGCTTGCTTTGCCATGTCCTTTTGTTTGGATTCATCCGATTCTTTCAAGATCTTGGTGATCAAGGGATGATTTGAGTTGACGGCTAAGGTATAGCTTTCCGGCATATTACCCATTCCCATCATACCTCCACCTCCAACGGCAGACATATCTCTCATTCTTCTCATGAACTCAGATTGAGTGATGGTCATTGGCTGGTCGGTTTCATTCATGCTCACAAAGTTCACAACGAACTTTTCCTTGGGAAGCACTCCTTCTATTACCGGCTTTAACTTTTTCTCTTCATCTTCTGAAAGTTTTGAAGGAATGTCTTCTTCTTTTTTGATCAACTGATCTATTGTATCTCCATCTACCCTGCTGAAGGTAACATTCTCATAAGTTTGCTCTAGTCTACCTACTAAATGTGCTGTTAATGGAGTATCCATCTGCAATACACTATAGCCCTTGTCTTTCGCAGCGGAAATATAAGAGTACTGATCTTCAGGATTGGATGTATAGAGTATCACTACTTTCTTATCCTTATCGGTCTGAGCCTTCTCTACCTCCTTCTTGTACTCATCAAATGTGAAATATTTGCCATCGGTGTCTTTGTAAAGTGCAAACTTCTTTGCCTTCTCAGCAAACTTCTCATCTGATAAGATCCCGTATTCAATAAAGATCTTGATATCGTCCCACTTTTCTTCAAAGGCCTTTCTGTCATTCTTAAAAAGCTCTTCCAACTTGTCAGCTACCTTCTTACTGATATAATTTGAGATCTTCTTTACGTTGCTGTCGCTCTGTAAATAAGACCTTGAAACATTCAGTGGAATATCCGGAGAATCGATCACTCCGTGCAGTAAGGTTAAAAAATCAGGAACGATCCCTTCAACAGAATCTGTTACAAAAACTTGGTTGGAGTACAATTGGATCTTATCCTTCTGTACTTCCAAATTATTCTTCAACTTGGGAAAGTATAAGATCCCCGTTAAATTGAAAGGATAGTCCACATTCAAATGGATATGGAAAAGGGGCTCTTGAAAGTTCATGGGATACAGCTCTCTGTAAAAAGAATTGTAATCCTCATCCTTCAGATCAACCGGAGCTTTGGTCCAAGCCGGGTCAGTATTATTTATGATATTGTCAACCTTCTTGGTCTCCGTCTTTGGATTTCCATCTTCATCCTTCTCATCGGTTTCAACGACCTCATCCTTTTCTCCAAATTTGATGGAAACAGGCATGAACTTGCAATATTTGTTTAACAGTTCACTGATCCTACCCTCTTCCAAAAATTCTTTCGAGTCTTCCGAGACATGAAGAACGATATCTGTTCCTCTTTCTTTCCGACTTTTATCTTCTTCCAAGCTGAAATCGGGACTTCCATCACATTCCCATCTTACAGACTTACTTCCTTTCTTATATGATTTAGAAAAGATCTCCACCTTATCAGCCACCATGAAGGATGAATAAAAACCCAATCCAAAGTGACCGATAATGGAAGCCTTATCCTTGTATTTTGCAACAAATTCTTCTGCTCCTGAAAAGGCGATCTGATTGATATACTTCTCCACCTCCTCAGCGGTCATCCCTATTCCTTTATCAGAAAATGTCAAGGTCTTCTTCTCTTTGTCTATTTTGATCTCAATAGTGGTATCACCAATATCTTGTTTTAGCTCACCCAGGTTCCCCATGGTCTTGAGCTTCTCCGTAGCATCTACCGCATTTGAGACTAGTTCTCTTAGAAATATCTCTTGATCAGAGTATAAGAACTGTTTGATTATTGGAAAGATATTCTCCGTTTGGACATTGATTTTTCCTTTGGCCATCTTTATCTAATTTTAATTAATGTTAGCGCCTCGCATCGGTCAATGAATATGCCAGTTGTATCAGGCTGACAATTTGACTGAAATGAAATAACTAAGCGCAACACTTATAATTAAAATACCTACAAGATGTCAGAATGGAAGGAAAAAGACCAGCAATTATATAGGAAGTTCGAATTCAAAGATTTTTCGGAAGCATGGGCATTTATGAATCGAGTAGCTCTCCTTGCTGAAAAGCACAACCATCATCCAAATTGGAGCAATGTATACAATACTGTAGAGATCAAGCTCAACACTCATGATGCCGGCGGAACTGTTACTGAGAAGGACAGAAAGTTAGCAAATGAAATCTCCAAGCTAATTGACTAAGCACAGGCATTTCATACTTAACAAGCCGTATGGATATGTTAGTCAGTTCATCTCCAATCAGCGATATGCACATAAGAAGAAATACTTAGGAGAATTGCATGACTTTCCAGAAGGTACAATGGCCGTAGGAAGGTTGGATGAAAATTCTGAAGGATTGCTTTTGTTGACAACGGATGGACTGGAAAGTGAAAGAGTAAGGTCCAAGGAAGTTGAGAAGGAGTATTGGGTTCAGCTGGATGGAGAGATCACAGAAGAAGCCATTAAAAAATTGAACTCTTCAGTAGAGATCTCTATTGAAGGAAAAGCCTACAATACCATTCCCGGGAAGGTCAAGAGGATAGATGTACCAAAAGACCTTCCTTTCAGAAGTAAAAAGATCAGAGATGAGAAACATGGACCAACTTCGTGGATCTCTGTGACAATTGTTGAATGAAAGTTCAGACAAGTAAGAAAGAT
>JAUIGQ010000170.1 GCA_030429925.1 Bacteroidia bacterium
TCTCCAAAAACTCTTCCCTCAATCCCGGATTGATAGAGATAGCCAAGATCAAACTGACCAATAATCCTATCCCTGCCATCAATACATCTTTTCCGATCAATTTAGCAGTTGACCTCAAAGATCTTTGTCGTTTTTTCAAGCGCTTCTTAGTGATGGAGATGGCCAACTCTCTTCCTGCCAACAATCCGAGAAACACCCAGGTGGTGCTCATAGGAATCTGAGAGATCTGTTTGAAATAGATCAGGATCAGTGCATAGATAAAATCCACCATGGTGGCGGAACGTATATCTGCAATGCCGGACTTCTCGCTCACGATTTTCTGGATCCGATCGCCTCTCATATAGAATAACAAGCCCAAGCCTAGGAAAATGAAAATGGTGAAGATCAAGAATTGAGTAATACTGAGGCTTCTCGGCAGAAAGACAGCAATGTTAGCTGCATCTTGTATCACCCATACCGACCATAGTGTTCCTGTAGTGATCCATTGAATAATGGTCCATGAGAAATGAGGCTTTCCCTTGAAGGCCATTAAACTAAACTTGCGTGCTGCAAAATACAAGACAATGGAAACAACAAAAGCCACCAGATAACCGCTCACACTTTTGGTGAGTACGCTAACCACTGCAGAGCTTTTGGTAGAAAAGATGGTCAATAACAGAAAGGTGGTAGAGACCGGCATTCTCATTCTTGTCAGGATGATCAAGATGAGCGGTGCGATCAATTGCAAGAAGGTAAAAGAAGTGGGAGCTACATCCAAGCCGGGAGTTTGTAATCGCTGATAAGAAACATCTCCGTTGAATAGGATAAAACTATAGGTGACCGTTCCGACGAAAATTAGTCCGATATACAACCAGAGGTAATACCATTTTCTATGGGAATTGGAGACAATGAAGGTGCCGATGGTTTGAATGCTGTCATTCGCTACAGCAGAATATCCGGCCAAAATAAAACCAAACCACATGGCATATGCTGGGAAAGGGGTGAAAATTCCGGCTAGAAAGAGCAAAACAGCGATCAAAAATATGAACCTGCTTTCCGACTTCACCAGATCGAAGAGACTGTAGATGAGCTGTCTGAACTTAGAAATATCCTTCGATGCATTTTTCCCCATGAAGCCTTTTATGGGTCACGAATATCAATATCTAATGTTAATCTTATGTTAAAGAGGTGTGAAGGGTTAATAGGGATGTGGGGGTTGCAGGATCGGTGCCTTCGAGAGCCTCAGGCACCGAACACAGGAACAGAATATAGTTCAATTGTTGCCCGAGGCTCTCGAAGGCAACTAGTAAGATTGCCAATAAATTTCACCTTTCTAGATTCCAGATTCCCTGCCGGCAGGCACGATAGACTCCAGATTCACTAACTTCGCAAAATGATCTTCAGAGATGACACCATCTGTGCCTTATCAACCCCCAATGCCCCTTCTGCCATTGGGGTGATCAGATTGTCTGGAGCAGAGGCGATAGCTATTGCTTCCAAGATATTCGACGGAAGGGATCTGAAAGAACAAAAAGCTCAAACCCTTCATTTTGGCAGAATTAAGGACGGAGAAGAGATCGTTGATGAAGTGCTGATCAGTTTGTTCAAAGCTCCCCACTCCTATACCGGTGAAGATCTGATAGAAATCTCTTGTCATGGCTCTCCCTTTATCTTGGCTAGGGTCATTGATCTATTGGTGAGGGAGGGTGCTACTCCTGCCAGAGAAGGGGAATTCAGCATGCGCGCTTATATGAACGGCAAGATGGACCTGGCACAAGCTGAAGCCGTTGCCGACTTGATCTCTGCCGAAAGCAAAGCGGCCCACCAGATGGCCATGAACCAGATGAGAGGTGGTTTTTCTCAAAAGATCAAAGAATTGAGAGAACAATTGATCCACTTCGCTTCCATGATCGAGTTGGAGCTGGATTTCGGAGAAGAAGATGTGAGCTTTGCCGATAGAGATGATCTGGACGGATTGGTAAAAGCCATCTTAAAGATGATCCGACAATTGATCGAATCTTATGCAGACGGAAGGGTGATCAAGGAAGGTATTCCCGTAGCCATCATCGGAGAACCAAATGTGGGTAAATCTACATTACTGAATGCACTATTGCAGGAAGACAAGGCCATTGTTTCAGAAATAGCCGGAACCACAAGAGACAGCATTGAGGATGTGATGCGAATTGGGGGCATGAGCTTTCGCTTCATTGATACGGCCGGAATCAGACAAACGGAAGATGTGGTGGAAAATATTGGTATCAAACGTTCTTTTGAAGTTGCAAAAAAGGCAAGTTTGATTTTACTACTTGTAGAAGCCACCGAAATTGCAAAATCGGGAGTTGTAAAATTGCAAAAGCAGCTTGAGGAAGAGTTAGGTGACTCCATTGCTGAAAAAGAAATTTTAGTTATTGCCAATAAGACTGACCTCCTTCCAGATTCCAGATTCCAGACTCTAGACTCTGATCAGGAAGTAATCCCAATTTCAGCCTTAACTGAAGATGGTATAGCCCAGCTCTTGTCACAATTACAAAAAATAGCCACCGAAAAAGGCAGACATGCCAATGAAGGAATTGTGAGCAATGCCCGTCATCACAAAGCATTGGTTCAAGCATCAGAAGCTTTGGAAAGAGTGGAAGAAGGAATTGCCAACAACACCACCGGTGATTTTCTAGCTATGGATATACGTCAAGCTCAGTTCTTCTTAGGCGAGATCATCGGAAGCATTGAGGTGGATAGAGATATACTAGGGCATATCTTTTCGAGTTTTTGTATAGGAAAGTAATTACTTTTCGAATAGTACGCTAAACCCTTCTTTTACTTACTTTTAGGCTGTTTTTACTTCCTTTTCTTGTTGCTAAATTTCCTATTTTTTCCTATCTTTCGTTTCTAATTTGTTGCTGACCAATCAATATTTGTTGTTAGCAACAAATTTTTAAGATCGAGGCGAGATGATGTTACATAGAGATACATCCTGATACAAAGGGATACACTCTGAGACAGAAACAAGCCGAAAAAGGAAACACCATGAGCAGCAACATTCGAGTTCCCAAAATCTGTCAGCATTGCGGTACTGAGTTTATCGCCAAGACTACTGTGACCAAATTTTGTGGTGATAACTGTGCCAAGCGTGCCTACAAGAAACGCAAGAGAGATCAGAAGGTGCAGGAGATTGCCCCTACTGCAGTACAGAAACAAGAATACAATCAGGAGCAAGTCAGAGACAAAGACTTTCTAAGTATTGCCGAAACCTGCAAACTACTTGGTGCAAGTAGAATGACCCTGTACCGTCAGATCAAGAACGGGAAAATACAAGCTGCAAAAATTGGGAGCCGAACCATTATCAAGAGAGAAGAAATCGAAAAACTGTTTCAGGGATGAAAGTAACACTAAGAAAACGCAATCAAGGTGGCAAGACCAGTCTATACCTCGACTACTACCACAAAGGGAAAAGGAAGACGGAATACCTCAAATTATACCTTTCTCCCAATGCAAAGACCAAAGAGGAAAAGGAAGTCAACAAAAAGACCCTTCAATTAGCTGAGACTATCAGAGCACAGCGACAAATCGAAATCCAAAACGGTGTTTATGGATTCCGAGACAATGAGAAGCTGAAAGGCAGCTTCCTTGCCTATATAGAGCTACTGGCTAACCAGAGACAAGACAGCCCAGGCAATTACGGCAACT
>JAUIGQ010000171.1 GCA_030429925.1 Bacteroidia bacterium
GGAAAGGAGAGAAACTTTCAGCTTGGAAAAGAAAATTGATCAATAATGCTGAACAATTCGATTTCCCAATACACAAACCAATAGTTGAGCTATCTGAAGAGCAGTATGAGCTTCTCTGGACGGGGAACAAGTATTTCAAGGGTCTTAACAAGTTTTTCGAGCATTTGGCCAGCAAAAGCTACAAGATCCAATATAGAGTTATGCTAGCCAGGTATAGAGGCAGAACCAGCTGTCCTGATTGCAAGGGAAGTAGATTGAGAAGAGAAAGCAATTGGGTAAAAGTTGGCGGAAGCTCCATCAGTGATTTGGTGAAACTACCCATAACGGAACTAAAAGTATATTTCGATCAATTAGAACTAAACAAGACAGATGCACAGATCGCCAAGAGGTTATTGATCGAGATCAAGAATAGAATTGATTACTTAATAAGAGTTGGAGTTGGCTACCTTAGTCTAAACAGACCGGCCAACACCCTTTCAGGTGGGGAGAGTCAGAGGATCAATTTGGCCACTTCCTTGGGAAGCAGCTTAGTTGGATCCATGTATATCCTGGATGAGCCAAGTATTGGCTTGCACCCCAAAGACACGGAAAGATTGATATCTATCTTAAAATCATTGCGAGATCTTGGAAATACGGTGATCGTTGTTGAGCATGATGAAGACATCATTAGGTCTGCTGATACCATCATTGATCTTGGTCCGGAAGCCGGCAGTCATGGAGGCGAATTGGTTTTCCAAGGTGATATAGAAGCCTTGAAGAAAAGTGATACTCTGACTGCCAAATACATACGAAACGAGCTAGTAATAAGCGGGGGCGGAAATAGAAAGCTTTCTAAGAACTTTATTGAACTATTTGGTGCCAGAGAAAATAATCTCAAAGGGGTGGATGTAAAATTCCCTCTTAACGCACTTACAGCAGTTAGCGGAGTTAGTGGCTCCGGAAAATCATCATTGATCAAAAAGGTCCTCTACCCTGCTCTGCAAAAGCATTTAGGAGAGTATGGAGAAAAAGGTGGCGCTTTCTTGAAGTTAGATGGGGCACTGAAAATGATAGATGAAGTTCAATTCATTGATCAGAATCCTATAGGGAAGTCCTCAAGATCCAATCCGGTTACTTATATCAAGGCTTACGACGAGATCAGAAACCTATTTGCCTCACAAGGATTGGCTAAAAAGAGAGCTTATAAACCAGCCTTCTTTTCTTTCAATGTGGATGGAGGAAGATGTGAAGTTTGTCAGGGAGAAGGTGAGATCACAGAAGAAATGCAATTCATGGCAGATATACATCTGGTCTGTGAAGAATGCAATGGCAAGCGTTTCAAGGAGGAGATACTGGAAGTCAAGTTCAAGGGCAAGTCTATTGCAGATGTATTGGAGCTGACTGTAGAAGAAGCAATAGAGTTCTTTAAAGGTCAAGATGACAGATCTGCTGAAAAAGTAGCAGAAAGGATCCAGCCCTTGATGGATGTTGGACTGTCTTATGTAAAACTTGGACAAGCGTCCGGGACATTAAGTGGCGGGGAAGCCCAGAGAATCAAACTTGCCTCTTATTTAGGGAAGGGAGGCAGTAAAAACCACATCCTTTTTATTTTTGATGAGCCTACTACCGGTTTGCATTTCCACGATATCAGTAAACTGATGATCTCATTTGACGCACTGATCGCAAAGGGGCATAGTATCATTGTGATAGAACATAATACTGAGGTAATCAAGAGAGCGGATTGGCTGATAGATCTTGGACCTGAGGGAGGCGACAAAGGAGGTCAATTGGTTTATCAAGGAGAGGTAGAAGGTATCTCAGCTTCCAAGGAATCGTTAACAGCAGAGTTTCTTTAAGAGCAAAAAAAAACCCTCTCCAAATTGGAGAGGGTTTTGTGATCAAATTGATCTATCTTATTGAATCACGATCTTCTCGATCTTAGTCGCATCGTCATTCTGGATCTGCAAGAAGTAAACTCCTTTTGCATATCCTTCAAAGTCTAGCACATCTTGATAAGTTCCGTTAACATTAACCACCTTATTAAGAATTGCTTTTCCTTGGACGTCTCTAACTGTCAAGTTCAATTGCTCAGCTTTGAGCGTAGAGATCTTTAAATTAAAGATTCCAGTTGAAGGATTAGGATACAGTTCAAAGCTTTCAACAGCTTCGAAATCCTCTAATCCAACAAGACAGTCAACTTCTCCAATAACCATTGTTCTTGGACCTTCACAACCAACTGCATAGGTAAAGCTAACTCTTGCTATACTGGAAGAAGCTTCGTATCCCATTTGAGTTGCACTTGCAGGAGCAGTTGTACCCAATGGGTTTTGCATGATGAATCGTTGGATCGGAACAATATTGCCATCAATGACAATATCATTATCCGAACTATACGAACCTCCTGTGCCTCTTTGTCCAAGTATTGCAATCACATCACCTGCTTTCACTTTAATGTTCACCGGAATGAAACCGTTAATAGGTCCATTCTGAGTTAAATGCAAGGTTGAAAATGGTACAATTGCAGCACTCCATAGATTCCATGGAACATTGCCCACTGTTTGAAGAACTGCAACATTCTGAGCTTGTCCTGGATTTGCAGATTGTGGCACTTCTAATCCTGTGATTGTAAAATCAATAGGAGCAACAAAGTGATACCCACGCGCATTTCCACTATAAATGGAAGCATGAGGCGCAGGGATCGCAGTATCACCAGTATTACCTGTGTTAGCAGCCACCCAGAAGGTATCCAATGCAGGCATTGTAGTACCGCTAGGAGTACCTGTAAATAACAATGTATCTCCAGACTGGATATTCGTTCCACCAACAGCTGAATCATACCAGTTGAAGCTGGCTCCAGCAATGGTTGACTGAGCGATCAAGGTATCCGTACCTTGAGTATTACAAGCAACTGAAGTGATGTTGTTGATCACTGTAGGTGCAGGAATATTCAATGGAACCACTGTAAGAACATTTGATGTAGCAGAACCACAAGCAATTGTTCTATAATCAGTATTCACTGATGGAGCAACCTGAATAGATGGACCAGTAGCACCCGGAATATTATTCCAAGTAGTACCATCATACTCTTGCCACTGAATGGTACCGTAATAACCACTAGTAGAAAGATCAGCCGTATCACCGGCACAGATCGTATCTGTTCCGCTAACAACACCACCGCTTTGCGCTAGAACTGTGATTGTTTCAGACAATGTATTGTTTGAAAGGTCTCCATCACCATTAATGGTAACATTAGTACTGAAGGTATATGCTCCTACTGAAGTCATATCTACAGTTCCCATTGGAACGGTGATAGAATTTCCACTTGCGAGTGGGTTTCCGCTGTTCAGTGAGTTATCATTGATCTGATAAGTCAGAGTTGAAGTAACTGCTCCGGATATATTCACTGTAACATCAGCTGTATCAACTGTGAAGTCAAGAGCACTTAATCCAGCATTCAAGATCTCAATAGTTACAGCTTCAGTAGAAGTATAACACTGCAGTGAATCATCAATTGGAGTTGGCATATCAGCCACTGCAATATCCAACGTTGGAGCTAAATCCAATGAAACATCATCTATCGCCATATCAGAAGTAAAGGACGTTCCTCTAATTCCAACAAAAACCAATTGAATAGACTGACCGGCATA
>JAUIGQ010000172.1 GCA_030429925.1 Bacteroidia bacterium
TTGGAATCAAAACCTGGGTAACTCCTCATCAGTTAATGTTCAGCCAACGATTACAACAACTTACACTGTTTCAGTAACGGATGCTAACAATTGTCCGGTTGTAACCGAATCTGTTGAAGTTGGAGTGCGTAATATCTATAGTGAGACCATAGACCTGACAGCAAACGACCTAAATCTATGTTTAGGCGAATCTGCGATCATCACTCCGGTATTCAATCCATCAACAGCTGCAATTGGCCCATACACTTTCGTTTGGAATCAAGGACTTAGCGGTTCATCTCCTGTTACAGTGAGCCCGACGGTTACCACCACCTATGTGATACAGGTTTTTGACGATTGTAATAACTTCATAACCGACAGTATTACCATTCAGGTTTCCGAACCACCGGAATTGAACTTGCCAGACACACTCATCGAAGGATGTAATCCACTAACTGTTAGCTTTGATAATGGTACCCCCTTATCCTACAATTACTTATGGAAATTTGGAGATGGAAGTGAATCTACAGATCCAACCCCAACCCATACTTATACCTCAGTTGGACTCTACAATGTAGATTACACTGTCAGCACACCTCAAGGCTGTAGCTCAATATTTAATGGAAATCACAGAGTGAATGTATGGCCATCACCTGAATCTAACATTAGTATGACACCATCTATCACTGATATAGAAGATCCAAGAGTTGAGTTAAGTACCAATGTAGCAGATGCTTCAACTTTCTATTGGGCTTTTGGAGATGGAGATACTTCTAAAAATGTAAACCCAAATCCATCTCATATCTATTCAGATACAGGAACCTATACCATTACGCTTTTCAAGCAGAATTCATTTGGTTGTATAGATATTCAATATGCTACCTTCATCGTAGAACCCAATTATGAGATCAGGATACCGAATGTTTTCATTCCTAATCAAAATGGCTCCAACGGTGGAAGGTATGACCCAAATAATCCGAACAATGCAGTATTCTTCCCATTTGTAGAGTATGTGGAAGATTATCGTTTGCTGATCTTCAATAGATGGGGCGAGTTGATGTTTGAAAGCACAGATCAAACTGTTGGATGGGATGGATATTATAGAGGTGAATTATGTCAAGCAGATGTTTATGTTTACAAACTCGAATTGAGATTCATCAACGGACAAAGAGCCACAAAAGTTGGAGACCTAACTTTACTTAGATAGATGAGAAATGGGCTTACAAGATCAATAGGTTTTATTTGCCTGTTACTTATCGTAGCAAGCAGTCGGAACCTTTATGCTCAAGATCCTCAGTTTGGTCACTATTACAATAACTCTCTCTTATACAACCCTGCTTTTACAGGAAATGTAGACCTGGGAAGATTTGCTTTTTCCTATAGAAATCAATGGCCAAGCATACCCGGTAAATTTGTCTCTTTTGCAGCCTCCTATGATCATTACTTGAACAAAGTGAATTCAGGTGTTGGTATTCAGTTCATGACAGATAGAGCAGGGTCAGGTGGACTCACTTCTAACAATGTAAACTTCTTCTACTCTTATCAGATCAGGCTCAACAGGAAGCTATCATTGGCTACTGGTATAAAGGGTGGGATTGTCAATAGAAAATATGATTTCAACAAATTTGTCTTTGCAGATCAGATTGCTCGAGATGGTGCTCCGGCCTCAGTAGAAAATGGTTTCAGAGATAATATCAACTACCCTAATTTTGGTGCAGGGGTAGTATTCTACCATTCAGAAAAATATTGGGGAGGTATATCTCTGGACCACATCAACCAACCCAATACTGCATTTGGTAACCAAGAGGCTGTTCTTCCAATTTTATACTCTCTGCAAGGAGGTTATAATATGGAAGTTGACAATGCATTGGGCGGCAGGGCCAATTCAATTGTTACATTCACGGCTCTTTATAAAGCACAGTTGAAATGGGATCAGTTGGATCTTGGTGTGTACTATAGAACTGAACCCTTTTTAGTTGGATTGTGGTATAGAGGACTTCCTTTTAAGGATAACGAGAGTGCTAAAGCAAATGTTGATGCGCTTCTGATCATGGTTGGTCTCAAGCACGACAGGATATCCTTTGCATACTCTTATGATATAACCATATCTGCCTTGTATGGAAACACTGCAGGTTCCCATGAACTGAGTTTGATCTTAGAATACCCAAAATCGAAAAGAAGAAAAAGTAGATTCTTTAGAATTCCTTGTCCGAAGTTCTGATCTAACTCTTGATCAGCTTTTTTCTCAGCGCTCTATTTCCGATCTCTACTTCTATGAAATAGATCCCCGAAGGATATTTGCCTAGATCTACCTTCCCCCACTTTGATATCGTTCCACTTTCTATCTGCTTCCCACTAAAGTCTCTAATAGTGTATGGAGAATTTAGCCTTGCATCTTCCAGTTGGAGATGAAAGCTGCCTTCTGAAGGATTTGGAAAAATCTTAAGATCAGTTATTTTCTTCTCAATGATAGAAGTTGGGAGAGGATCTAAGACAGCAGTTGTCCAGCTGGATGGGTCCAAATGGTTTGCTGTTGGGTCATGGTACTTGAAGGATTGAAAATTGTTGAGGAAAAACAAAATGCCAACTGTATCTGTAGATTGAACTCCTATGGTCTGGAATGGAATGCTTACTTCAACCTTATTCACCAAGGGTCCGCTGCTACTAAAGTTTGGATTGGCAGTCCAATTAGGTCGGGCTGCCTGACAATTATGATAAACTCCATAACTGCCCTGATATTCGCAATCGGTTGCAGAAACATGAAACCACCAATCGTCATTTTGAAATGTATTTGTACCATCATGGTTGGCATCAATATTCACTTCCGGGAAATACATGAAAGGGGATTGTAAGTTCCTCTCGAAAGCTATGTAAAGATTCTGTCCATCATGTTTATACAAAACGGAGGTAGTATAAATAGACGATTGTTGGATCAAAACAGTATCGGCTCCCATCCACTCTGTGCTGTTGACCACACCATCATTGCTGATGGCGGGCCCGTAAGGTATGTGCAGCACTTGAGAGCTAACTGCTTTGACTAATAGCAAAAGAAAGATAGTGACGATCAGTGATCTCATGTCTTGAAGCTTGACTTGTTAATTATTGTAGAATGATCTTATTAGTCTGCACCTTGTCGCCGATCTTCAAATTGTAGAAATACAAACCGGATTTCTCTTTAGATAGATCTACATCTTCTTTGTATTTGCCACTAAAATTGTTTAGCTCCTTTTCATAAATGATTGAGCCCTTACTATCTGTAATGGACATAAGAACATCAGATGGTTCCGTGACGGAGAACTCTGAACTGAAATTCCCATCATTTGGATTTGGATACATCTTCAAATTCTCAATTGGCATATCATTTAGTTTCTTTTCCTCTATGCCGGTGCCAAAAGAATCTTCATCTGTAGGATCTCTTTTTATAAAGACATAGGAATGTGTAAAGACAACGCTATCTCCATCCAGCATTTCCTCATCGAAAACAAAGACATTCTTGCTCATTTCACCATTATGAGGGTGTTTGAACTCAAATATCTTGTGCTTGCTATCGCTGCTATCAACTACCCAATTGAACTCAAAGTCTTGTTCTAGATCAA
>JAUIGQ010000173.1 GCA_030429925.1 Bacteroidia bacterium
GGTTTCTATCATGACTACCTGAGGCTGTATTACTTCCAATGCATCCCAGATCCAGTAATCATTGCCATCTATGTCAATAGAGAGGAACCCTATCTCTCCCTTCAATCCTTCTTCTTCAATGATCTGATTGATGTTCTCCCTTTTGACCATTGCATTTTTAAAGGTTGGCTGAGGGTACCAGGGATGAGGATATTTTGAATAGAACCTTTTGCCTCTCTCAATGCTCTTCTTATTTCCATCAATGAAGAGTCCTTGCCAGTCGAAATTGAAATATAGATTGGCCGAGTTACTATTAACCCCATCATCAGATCCAATTTCCACAAAGGTCTTTTGGGTCATTCCTATCATGGCAAAGATGAAAAGCAATTTTCCATCTTCTTCAAATTGTGAGAAAACTCGGAATCCACATTCACTTAGCGATGGTAGATCGCCATTTGCTTTCTTGTCCCTGTAATAATGATATAGCTGCCTCTGAGAGATCTGCACAGCAGGATTGAACCTTTGTCGCAGTTTGGTGATCAGAAAGTGTTTCTTGAGGAAATTCTTAAGCATGCTTTGTAATGTGAGCTAAATGTACACTTTCTGTTCATTTCTTCTTTTCCAGTAAAGCTTGAAGTTCGAACATCTCATCCCTCAGTCTTGCTGCTTCCATAAAGTCGAGCTCTTTGGCTGCCTTCTCCATGTCCTTTCTAGTTCTGCCGATCGCTTTCTCCAATTGCTCCTTGCTCATATAAGCAATGACCGGATCTGCGGCAATTGATCCTTTTTCTTGATCTTGATAGCTTTCAGGAGATTTACTGCCGTCTGCCACCTTCGTCTGTGATAGAATGGTAAACCTTTCTTTCTTCAAGGCTTGTGGAGTTATGCCGTGTTTTTCATTATAGGCGATCTGCTTTTCTCTTCTCCTTTCAGTCTCTTCCATTGTCCTCTGCATGGAGCCGGTTATCTCATCAGCGTAAAAGATCACTCTTCCATTGATGTTCCTGGCCGCCCTGCCCGCAGTCTGTGTCAAGGAACGCCCAGACCTTAGAAAGCCTTCTTTATCTGCATCCATGACGGCAACCAAAGAAACTTCAGGAAGGTCCAATCCCTCCCTCAAAAGATTTACTCCAACCAATACATCAAAATTCCCCAATCGTAGATCTCGCAGTATCTCTACTCTTTCCAATGTGTCTACATCGGAGTGGATATATCGGCATTTGATCCCGTTCTTGGTAAAGTATTTGGTCAGCTCTTCCGCCATTCTTTTCGTTAAGGTGGTCACCAGTACTCTCTCATCTCTCTCAGTTCTTTGAGCGATCTCCTCCATAAGGTCATCCACCTGATTGGCAGTTGGTCTTACTTCAATAGGTGGGTCGAGTAAACCCGTTGGTCGGATCAATTGCTCTACCAATACTCCTTCCGATTCCCTCAGCTCATAATCTGCGGGAGTAGCGCTAACGTAGATCGTCTGGTTCCTGAGGTTTTCCCACTCTTCAAACTTCAAGGGCCTGTTATCCATAGCCGCAGGCAACCTGAAGCCATATTCCACCAAATTGGTTTTCCTGGAACGGTCTCCACCATACATGGCATTGACCTGAGAGACGGTAACATGACTTTCATCTACCACCAGCAGATAATCATCGGGGAAGTAGTCCATTAAACAGAAGGGTCTTGTCCCGGGGGCTCTCTGATCAAAGTAGCGTGAATAGTTCTCTATCCCTGAACAGTAACCCAATTCCTTCATCATCTCCAGATCATAAAGGGTTCGCTCTTCCAGTCTTTTTGCCTCAAGTGGTTTACCGATCTCTTTGAAGTATTCCACCTGTTTCACCATATCTTGCTGGATCTCCCAAATGGCTTCATTCATTCGATCCTTTGTAGTAACGAAAATGTTAGCAGGATAAATATTCAGCTGATCAAAGACCTCAAGGGTTTTTCCATTGTGGGGATCGAAAGAACGAATATCATCGATCTCATCTCCGAAGAAGCTTATACGGTAAGCGATATCTGCATAGGCCGGGAAGATATCCACCGTATCTCCCTTCACTCTGAATTTTCCTCTTACGAATTCTGTTGAGGATCTGGAATACAATGCCGAGACAAATTGATGCAAGAGTTTGTTCCTGCTGATCAATTGTCCTTTTTCAATATGCGTTACATTCTGTTTGAAGTCAGATGGATTGGAAATACCGTAGATACAAGAAACGGAAGAAACAACGATCACATCCCTTCTCCCGGAAAGCAGTGCAGAGGTGGCACTTAACCTCAATTTCTCGATCTCATCATTGATGGAAAGGTCTTTTTCTATGTAGGTGTCTGAACCGGGGATATAAGCCTCCGGCTGATAGTAATCGTAGTAAGAAACAAAATACTCAACCGCATTATGTGGGAAGAATTGCTTGAACTCCCCATAGAGCTGAGCAGCCAAGGTCTTATTGTGAGAAAGTACTAAGGTGGGGCGCTGCGTTTGTTGAATAACATTAGCAACGGTGAAGGTCTTCCCCGAACCTGTCACACCCAATAAGGTTTGAGCTCGCTCTCCGGCTTCAATCCCCTCAACTAGCTGTCGGATCGCTTGAGGCTGATCTCCGGTGGGTTGGTAAGTTGATTCTAATTTAAACTTCATGCTTCAATGCTCTCATCTCGTTCCAGGTCCAAAACCTTTTGGGCTTTATGTTTTTGTATCCTCTTTCAAAATACCCTACCACCATTTCTTTGAATGAGGCTGGATCAATGGAGGAGGAGTAGATCCTTCTTTCTGTTGGATTGGCATATCTCTCTGCTTTAGAAAGCTCTGCATCTTCCAATCGCAATATAGGACCTGTATCTGTAATTCGATCTACTTTCCAAACATACCCACTTTCTTCTTTCATATTAAGTTGATCCGCTAATGGCCTTAGATCGATCCTCGGAAAAGCAGGTCTGCTTGCCAGATCTATCCAGCTGGTGTATTTGTATTCCAACTCATACATGTTTTCAGGAAATATGCTAAGCACTATATCAAATCCATTCGTTTGGGAAAACAATGCATAATAATGAAGAGGTTGACGAGCCTCTATACTGATCAATCCAATGTTTGGAAAAGCTTCTCTATTATTGATCATCTCCAAATCAGAGAGAATTCTTGAATACTCATCTTTCCAATCAGCTTCATATTGATCGATATTTTCCAATACCTCGGGAAAGACCTTGAGAAAGTATTCGAACTTGGGAACACATTCTTCTATCTCATCTTTTTCTTCAAAAGGCCGGTAGAATTTTTCCTTTTCCACTTTGTTCATCCAGCAACATAATTTGAGGGCCAGATCACTGCCTTTTCTTTTGGGTTCATACTCTCTAAAATCCCCTATGATGGCCATTTCTCTGAGTGTCTCCTCATACTTTAACACAAGTGAAGGATAAAACAAGGCAAAAACGCCTACAAATCCATCAATATCAAAATGGGTTGCTGAAACATAAGGACTGTCTAATCCGACTATGTCCTTTAGAATAGCGTTCAGCACAATCTCTCCACTGGTGTCTGCCCCTATTGTAT
>JAUIGQ010000040.1 GCA_030429925.1 Bacteroidia bacterium
TTCATTCAGTGGGGAGTTTAAAAATAATTGAAGAACTGAATAAGTATGACCACGATATTTACATTTTTTTACAAGTGAACACATCAGGCGAAGATGAAAAGTCTGGCTTCGAAACATTACAAGAGATCAGAGAAGCGGGTTTTGGTGGGGTAAACAGATATAAGAAGTTAGACGGCTATAAGAACTCCGAATTGATCATTGAGAGTGCAGAAAAACTGGACCAGATCACCAAACAAATGTACATCCAGTCGAAATCCTTCGACGAGGTGCACGATATGGCAGTGAGAAAAGAAGAGATGTTGGCTGCTATTCCTGCCATCCAGCCGGTTTCCAATAAAGACCTTAAGAGAATGGCCTCCGGATACGGCATGAGAATGCACCCCATCTACAAGAGAAGGAAGATGCACACCGGTATGGACTTTTCTGCAGAAAGGGGAACAGAGATCTATGCAACCGGATCCGGAAAGGTGATTCATGTAGAAAAAAGCAGAAGAGGGTATGGAAATCATGTGATCATCGATCACGGCTATGGTTACAAAACTCTTTATGCGCACATGAGCACCTTCAATGTGAGAAGAGGTGAGACGGTAAAAAGAGGTCAGACCATCGGTTATGTTGGAAATACCGGAACCTCTGTTGCTCCCCACTTGCATTATGAGGTGATCAAGGGAACCGAAAAGGTAAATCCGATCAACTATTACTTCAACGATCTTACTCCGGAAGAATACGAGCAAATGATCGAATTTGCTTCCCAGCCTACTCAGTCTTTCGATTAATTTTTTTCGACTAATTTAGGCTTCACAAAACGAGCCCGTGTCAGAACCTACTAAGTCAAATAAGCTATACTATTCCATAGGAGAGGTAAGTGCAATGTTTGATGTCAACACTTCCCTCATCCGGTTCTGGGAAAAGGAATTTACAATTCTTAAACCCAAGAAAAATAAAAAGGGCAACCGACTTTTCACTCAGAAGGACGTAGATAATCTCACCCTCATCTACCACTTGGTCAAAGAAAAGGGATACACCTTAGAAGGTGCCAAGAAGAAATTGAGAGAGAAGAAAGACGAAACCCTAGACGAGGTTGAAATGCTCAAAAGCCTGAAGAAGATCAAGGGGTTTTTGGAGGATCTGAAGGCGGAACTTTGATTGGAGGATCGAGGGCGAGGATTGAAGACGAAAAGCGGTGATCGGAGATCGAGGAACTGGCCCTTCGGCTCTGCTCAGGGTGACAGAACTGGGAACTGGGAACTGGGAACTGGTTGTTAAGTGAAATTTATTCTTTATTCTTTATTCTTTATTCTTTATTCTTTATTCTTTTCTCTTTGTTCTTCTTCAATAAACTTGCACCAAATACTTCTCCTTCAATCCCAACCAATACTCTCCTTCTTTCACTACATCAAACTGGATCTCATAGATGCCTGTCTCTTCCGGGGCTAAGATCTTGATCTGTTGACGGTGCTCTCCAATAATATCCAATTCAAGTGGCGTTCTCTTTCCATCCCAGCGATAGGAAGTATCTGCATGAAACCAATGTGGAGCTATATAGAGATTGGTTTCCAAGGATGAAGGCAGTTTCTTGTAATGCTCATTTTGAATGCTCACATCTATCCACTCCTCCTTGCCCGCTTGAACTTTATAGATCGTATCAATTCCAATGGGTTGAATACTGATCTTGTTTGCCATGCCTTTAACCTCAGCTTCATTTACTCTGCTATTCACAAGCTCATATCCTCCTTCTTCAAATTGGAAGTACCTGGGATTTAGCTCTGAATATGGAATGATCTCGAACATTCTAAACAAAAGATCACTGTTCCCCAATTCCTTTCTATTGAAATTGTAGTCCAACTCCACCTCAGTGATCATGGATACTCCTTCATTGGGTCCGTCAATGGATGATAGCAACAAAGCCTCAACCGGCACCGACCACTCCCAATTATTGTATGGTCTTTCTATATTATTCAGATCGATCAATGCTTTCCTGCTGTTCTGATATTGAAGATGATCTGTCAACCTTTCCATTTGATTTACTCTATCCGTCATATATGATGAGTTGTAGGCAATTGCTATTGCAAAAGCCAGGTAGATAAGCCCAAAAGCATGCTTCCAATTCTTCTGAGCATTCTGGGAAGATCTATCTATGATCTCAAAAGAAAACAAGATCAAGCTAATACTAACCAATGGTTGAAATACCAGTTCAGTATACCAGTTGTCGCTGCTGATATCCCAGCGATACACCGCTCCCGCAAAAAGTAAGAGCAGAGATAGAGGCCAGATCAAGAAGCTTAGATCTTTCTTCCTTTTAAACATTGCAGCAGTTGTCCAAATACCTACTATCAGCACAAGCCAGTTGCTCTTTACAAAAAGCAACAGCCCTTTTTTCAAGAAATCATAAGACAATAGGTTCTTCAGACCTGAGTCTTTTAGGGCAACTACCTTTTGTGCTTCGTAAGAGTCATGACCCAGCCATTCAATAAATACGGCTGCTAGGAAGAAGGTCAACATTGAGAAGTGCAGTTTCTTGTTCAAACCTCTATCTGCAATATCATAAACCAATATCACAAGTGCAGTAAGATAGTTCAAAGGGTGACTGCTTAGTACGAACCAATAGGATATCAGCAGTAGCACTAGCCATTTATCATCTTTCCATTTCTCAGTTCTCATTAATGAAAGCACTAAAACAGCTAGGGCACCCCCTATTACGATCTCTAGCATTGGAATGTAATACAGCCAACTTTGACCAATGAGCATCAATCCTACTAAGGCAATAGATGCTGCATGCTGCTTTAGAACTCTAGTGAGTAATCTATTGACCAGAAAGAAAAAGAAAACTTGTCCGAGTGAGTATAGGATCAATAAATACTTCAAGGGCAAATGCAGTGCATAGCCGATCAAGGGTAAGACCTGAGTGATCCCGTGTGCCGGCCGACCGTGCTCTATGTGAAACCAACCTTCATTGATGGTCTTGAAGATCATATAAGAAGAATCGACAAACAGTCGTTCTTTGAAGAAATAGACAGACATGGCTGCCAACAACAAGAACAAGCTGTTGAACAACCAATTGTAAGTAGGAACAGAATTCTTCAAAGGTTTCGCTTAAAAGTAGCTCCCGGGAATGAGGTAATTCTGAACATAGTCCTTCACACCCTCTTCCAAGGAAGTAAATTGCTGATCATATCCCGCCTTGATCAGCTTGTTCATATCGGCTTCAGTATAGTACTGATACTTGTCTCTAATATCTTCAGGAGTTGGAATGAACTCTATATCTGGCTCTTTTCCCATGGCATGAAAAGTACTTTCTGCCAAAGCTCTAAAGGTTCTTGCTGTACCTGTTCCCAAATTGTATAAACCATTCTCAGGCTTGTTCTCCATCATCCAGATACAAACGTTTACCAGATCCTTCACATAGATAAAATCCCTTTCTTGTTCACCGTCTTTATAGTCAGGATTGTGAGAAGCAAATAACTTCATCTTATCAGTCTTACTGATCTGATTATAGGCGTGAAAGATAACGGAGGCCATTCTACCCTTGTGATATTCATTTGGTCCGTAAACATTGAAGAACTTCAATCCACACCAAAAAGGTGGTGCTTTTCTCTCAGTCTCCTGATCTTGCACTTGCTCCAACGCCCAGATGTCAAAATCATTCTTAGACACTCCATATGGGTTCAGCGGTTTCAAGTCCTTGATGATGTTGTGATCATCCTTATAACCCAATTCACCCAAGCCATAGGTAGCTGCTGAAGAAGCGTAGACCAGACCGATCTGCTCTTTGCTGCAAACCTTCCAGATCTCCTTGCTATAGTTTACATTGAGCCTATCGAAGATCTTTTTATCAAATTCAGTTGTGTCTGTTCTCGCACCTATATGGAAGATAAAATCTACTGATGATGCATTGGTTTTTAACCAAGGAATGAATTCATTCCTATCGATCTGCTTTGAGAAAGCCTTATCTTCCAGGTTCTTCAGCTTCTCAGGATCTTTGAACTCATCTACCAGTACAAGATCTGTTATACCTTTTTTATTCAGCGCACTTACTAAATAACTTCCAATAAATCCTGCTGCTCCGGTTACTAAGATCATGCTACAAATATAGGTTGGATAAGTTCATCTATCAGTCCTTTCTCCAAGGCTTTGTCGAAGAAGGTCTGCACAGCTTTCTCCCCTTCTTTACCAAGGTCAATACTGTATTTATTTACATACAACTCAATATGCTGATCGATGACCTCATCATTAAGGTCTGCCGAATGGGCTTTCACATAATCTCTTGAAGCTCTTGGATCTTGAAAGGCATATTCCACACTTTCCCTAACCAAATTATTGAGCTTCAACTTTAATTCTTCTTGCATATTTCTCTTAACCGCTATTCCTCCTAACGGAATTAAGGATGACGAAACTTCTTCCCAGTAATTACCCAGATCCATTAAAGAGATCAGTCCTTTATCCTGGTAGGTAAAGCGATTTTCATGAATGATCAATCCGGCATCAGCCTCCTCATTCAATATAGCTTCTTCAATATCGGAGAAGACCAGTTCCTTTTTATTCTGCGCTCTGGGGTAAGCTAAGCTCAATAAAAAGTTGGCTGTAGTATTTTGTCCTGGTATGGCGATCAATGCTTCATCGATCTGCTCTTCTGTCATCTCTTCCTTGGCAATGAGCAAAGGTCCAACACCCTTTCCTAAAGCACCGCCGGATCTCAGAAGCTGATAGTTCGAAAGCTGATCTGCAACAGTAGCATAGGAGATCTTAATAATATCATAGTACTCTTCAGCTGCCTTGTTATTGAGCGCTTCTACATCCAAATGATCTACCTCGAATTCAAATTCATCTGAATCCAGTAAACCGTGAGTAAGGGCGTGAAAGATAAAGGTATCATTCGGACAGGGAGAAATGCCCAATTTGAGTTTATGCTTTGACATGCTTTAAAAGGTTAAGCGTTGCATCGGCTAAATTAGAAAGAGCGAGCTCAATTTTCCAGTTGTTCTTGTTTCGGTTTTCCACATAATTAGAAACAGATCGAAGTTGCAGCACTTTCACACTCTCCATGGCACAACAATAATAAACTGCTGCACCTTCCATACTTTCAACATCTGCAGGATGATATTCTTTCATCTTTTGAATGCTTGTCTCACTGCCCAAAACTCTGTTTACACTGATGGCAGTAACGCCTTTATGATCGATCTTATTTTCCAGATATGCAGGAAGTTCAACTTGGATTGCACCTGAACTATAGGGTGGATCATCTGTATGCCTTAATCCCATATCAGCCAGACTTAGCCATCTTTCTCCCTCCTCGGCTCCTTCTTCAGCGGCTACATCGCTTTTGATCCAGACAACTTCCCCAAGTTCAAGCTTTTTGTCAAAGGCACCGCAGATCCCAATATTGAGGACCAGGTCATATGTTTCTTCTTTTAATTTCTTGGTTAATTGGTAGGCTGTAGCTAGCATTCCTACACCGGTTGTGAGCATATCAATAACAGCTCCTTGAAAAGAAAAATTGGGAGTGGAGCCTTCCAGCTGTTCAAGCACTTTCTTGAGCTCAAGTTCGGTGGCAGCCACTAAGAGAATTCTCATGCCTCAATAGCTTCCTTCACAGGGATCTCTTGTAAAACAGCCAGCAAATACTTCCAGAATTTTTGTACAGAAGAAATCTGCACCTTCTCATCTGGAGAGTGAGCTCCGCGGATGTTCGGCCCGAATGAAACCATATCAAGACCGGGATAATGACTACCGATAATTCCGCATTCTAATCCTGCGTGACAAGCCATCACATTGGGTTCTTCCTTGAACATTTCTCTGTACATCTCACTCATGAGGTCTACGATCTCTGATTTAGGTGAAGGTGTCCAACCCGGGTAAGAACCATCGGTGTCAACTTTAGCATTGCATCCTGCAAATGCAGCTTTGATGCTTTCTACTTCATCCATTTTTTCAGAATCTACAGATGACCTACACAAGCACAAACAAGAGAACATGCCTTGTTTGAATGACACCTGGGCGAGGTTATTGGAAGTTTGAACCATCCCCGGCATGGAAGGACTCATTCTGTATATTCCGTTTGGAATAGCATAGACAGCTTGAATGAATCTTCTGGCTGTGTCAGGATCTGAACCCCAGCTTAGTCTTTCATGCTCTCCATACTCAACTGTCAAGTTAGGGTCTGTGTCATTGTATTCATTCTTAATGATATCCGTTATGCGGTGAATGGACTCAAGGATCCTTTCCCATTTTGAGGCTGTGGTTGCAATCACTGCTTTGGATTCTCTGGGAATGGCATTTCTCAATCCTCCCCCATCAACCTCAACCAAGTCGGGATCGAAATCTTTGTAGATCTCATTCAGTATCCTGTTCATTAATTTATTTGCATTGCCTAGTCCCTTGTGGATATCCATCCCCGAGTGACCTCCACTCAATCCTTTCAGATGAATGAAATAACAATTCAATCCGTTTTCAATGGGCATTTGCTCAAATGATCCATGAGCGGTTACATTGATCCCTCCGGCACAGCCGATCGTTAATTCATCATCATCCTCCGTATCTAGATTGAGTAGAATATCTCCACTTAAAAACCCCGGTTTTAATCCGAATGCACCCGTCATTCCTGTTTCTTCATCAATTGTAAAGAGTGCTTCAATAGCAGGGTGAGGTATATCTTTAGATTCCAAGATAGCCATAATGGCAGCCACACCAATACCGTTATCTGCGCCGAGAGTGGTTCCTTCAGCCTTCACCCAATCTTCCTCAATGACCATCTTGATCCCTTCACTATTGAAGTCGAAGTTGGTTGCGGCATTCTTCTGATGGACCATGTCCAAATGAGCCTGCATAATGATCTTCTTTCGATCTTCCATTCCCTTTGACGCGGGTTTTTTGATCAGAACATTTCCTGTGCTATCGACTGTGGTTTCCAATCCGAGTCTTTCTCCAAACTCGCGAGCAAACTCAATTACTCTTTCTTCTTCTTTTGAGGGACGTGGAACTGCGTTTAGATCGGCAAAATTCTTCCAAAGCGATCTAGGTTCTAGTTCTGCTATTTTTTGGGACATGATGGCGTTTTTTTAAAGGAAAGTAAAGTTAGGGAGATTTGAGACAAGAGACAAGAGACAAGAGACAAGAAGCAGGAAGTAGGAAGCAGGAGTCTGGGATCTGGGATCTGGGAACTGGGAACTGGGAACTGGGAACTGGGAACTGGGAACTGGGAACTGGGAACTGGGAACTGGAGTATTAGCAAATCTCAACTTTTTACTTAAGTCTTCTTTAACTTAAGACACTTCTCTAAATAATCTAGATTCCAGACTCTAGACTCCAGACTCTCAATTATGTTTATCTTTGCCCCCAAATTTTTTGAGAATGCCAATTTGCTACATAACTAGAAGAGAGCGCTTTAGCGCAGCACACAAACTTGCTAAGGCCGAGTGGGATGAAGAAAAGAACTATGAGGTTTTTGGTAAATGCGCCAATCCCAATTGGCATGGACATAATTATGAGCTCTATGTAACCGTGAAAGGACAAACAGAACCTTCTACAGGCTTTGTTGTTGATCTTTCTGACCTGGGTGATCTGATAAAGGAAAAAGTGATCTCCAAGATCGATCATAAGAATATGAACCTCGACGTGGATTTCATGAAGGGCAAGATGACCTCCACCGAAAACATAGCAATTGCTATTTGGGAACAGATCTGCGATCCTATCAAAGCACTAGGGGCTGAACTGCACAAAATAAAGTTGCAGGAGACAGAGAACAATTATGTAGAATATTATGGAGAATAAAGTTGTCCCTTTAGGCAGTCAATATAGAGAAGATTCAGAAGGATTTGAAAGAGTGGATCAATACAATCAAGAAAAAATAGAAAAGCTCTCGAAGCTTTACAAAGAGGCAATCTCTGAACTAGGAGAAGATGTTGAAAGAGAGGGTCTTCTCAAAACTCCGGAGAGAGTGGCCAAGGCCATGCAGTTCTTGACCCATGGTTACGACCTAGACCCTGCAGAGATCCTAAAATCTGCCATGTTCCATGAAGACCATAGTCAGATGGTGATCGTGAAAGACATTGAGATCTTCTCTATGTGCGAACACCATATGCTTCCCTTTATTGGAAAAGCTCATGTTGCCTATATTCCCAACGGAACCATTGTAGGCTTGAGCAAGATCCCAAGAGTGGTAGATGCTTTCGCCAGAAGATTGCAAGTGCAGGAAAGATTAACAGACCAGATCAAAGATTGTATTCAAGAAACGCTAAAACCTCAAGGTGTGGCAGTAGTTATTGAAGCCAGACATCTTTGCATGCAGATGAGAGGAATTCAAAAGCAGAATTCCGTTACAACTACTTCTTCTTTCACCGGTGCTTTTGAAAAAGATTCTACCAGAAAAGAGTTTATCCAGCTCTTGTCGGCCAACTTGGTTTAAGACTCTGACATTATTTCATATTTACTTTGTCAGGCATGTTTTCTGATTACATTTGAAGCTGGAGCCCAGAACCCAGAAGCCCGACAATTCATTTAAAAGTCAGGTTGAGCGGGGTCGAAGCCACTTTATATTAAACCATAGACTATCATGAACGAAATGAGAAATTACAATACAGATACACTGAGCAGCCAATCGAGAAGCGAGGCGGCTAGTAAATCCTTTTTAGCCAATGTGTTCACTTATATGGCCGGAGCATTGGCCATAACCGGAGTGATCTCCTATTGGTTTGCCGGATCAGAAGCTCTTATGAGCTCTTTGATCAACTATGAAACAGGCGGAATGACAGGATTGGGATGGATCGTAATGTTGGCACCATTGGCCTTTGTAATGATCATGTCCTTTTCATTCAACCGACTCTCTTCTTTTGCCCTTCTTGGCCTTTTCATTGCCTATTCGGCTGTAATGGGAATGAGCTTGAGTTTTATTTTCCTTGCTTATACCGCAAGCAGCATTACCTCAACCTTCTTCATAACGGCAGGAACTTTTGGAGGAATGGCAATTTTGGGATATACCACCCAGCAGGACCTAACAAAGTTTGGTGGCATCCTAAGGATGGCATTGATCGGTTTGATCATTGCCATGGTAGTGAATATGTTCATGGGAAGCGCAACTATTGATTATATCATCAGCAGCATTGGAGTATTGATCTTTACAGGTTTGACTGCCTATGATGTTCAGAAACTAAAGCGAATTGGATCAGGTGAAGAGTTTGGAGGAGAAGCGGCAAATAAGCTGGCCATCATGGGTGCCCTTACACTCTATTTAGACTTTGTCAACCTTTTCTTATTCCTATTAAGATTATTTGGCGACCGACGATAAGTCGTTCTGCCTTCAGAAACAAATTTGTTATTTTGCCTGTCCTAATAAGACAGGCATTTTTTAATTCCAAAGTTTAGAATATGAAAGCATACGTTTTTCCCGGACAGGGAGCACAGTTCAGCGGAATGGGAAAGGATCTATACGATTCTTCCATGGAAGCCAAAAGACATTTTGAGATGGCCAATGAGATACTTGGGTTTGAGATCAGCAAGATCATGTTCGAAGGAGAAGCTGAAGAACTAAAGCAAACCAAGGTTACTCAACCTGCTATCTTTTTACATTCAGTGATCCTAGCGAAAGCATTAGGCGATAGTTTCCAACCTGCGATGGCTGCCGGTCACTCCTTGGGTGAATTCTCTGCTTTAGTAGCCTGCGGAGCCATGACCTTCCAAGACGGATTAAAATTGGTGGCTCAAAGAGCGAATGCCATGCAAAAAGCTTGCGAAGCTGTTCCTTCCACTATGGCTGCTGTACTGGGAATGGAAGATGCCGATGTAGAGAGGATCTGTGGAGAGATCGAAGGAGTTGTTGTACCTGCCAATTACAATTGTCCGGGTCAATTGGTGATCTCAGGAAGCGTAGATGCAGTTAACGAAGCCTGTGAGAAGCTAAAAGAGGCAGGAGCCAAAAGAGCATTACCACTTCCTGTTGGCGGTGCTTTTCACTCACCATTGATGCAACCTGCAAGAGAAGAGTTAGCCAAAGCAATTGAAGAAACAGTGATCAATTCTCCAATATGTCCGATCTATCAGAACGTTGTAGCAATTGGAGTTACAGACCCTGACGACATAAAAAGAAACTTGATCGAGCAATTGACAGCTCCTGTAAAATGGACACAGATCATGAAGCAGATGATCGCCGATGGCGCATCTCAATTCATTGAAGTTGGTCCGGGCAAGGTCTTGCAAGGTTTGGTGAAGAAGCTCGACAGGGAGATGAAAACTGAAAGTGCAGCTATCTAATACGCTATAGTTGATGCTCGATTTCAATAATACAGAGATCGCTTTTGCCAATAAGAGCAACAGTCGTTTGAAGAAAGCCTATTTTGTCTTCAAACTGATCTCAATAGGTTGGCTGAACAAGGTTGCTATTAGCAGCTTGAATCTGGCCCTCTTCCTTCGCTTGCCTGTCAAAGGAATTATTAGATCAACCGTCTTTCAGCAATTCTGTGGAGGTGAGACTATTGAAGATTGTGAAGAGAGGATACTGGAAATCGGACAGTTCAATGTAAAAACCATCTTGGATTATTCCGTTGAAGGAAAAGAGACCAATAAGGACTTTGACCACAGCCTTGGTAGGGCCGTTGCCTCTATCGAGCGTTCAAACAAAGATGCCAATGTTCCCTTCAGCGTATTCAAGGTCACCGGCTTGATGCCTTTTTATATTCTTGAGAAGGTCAGTTCAAAAGCTGAGCTGACAGAAGAAGAAACAGAGATCTACTTAAAAGGGAGAAACAGAGTTGATATCATTTGTCAGAATGCATACAATGCCGGGATCCCTGTAATGATAGATGCTGAGGAAAGTTGGATCCAGGATGCCATTGATGAGATCGCTTTGATCATGATGCACCGATACAACCAAGAAAGACCCATCGTATACAATACCGCTCAGATGTATCGCCATGATCGAATGAACTATCTAAAGGAGTTGCATCGCCAATCCATTGAAGAGAACTTCTTTATCGGAATGAAGATCGTGAGAGGGGCTTACATGGAAAAGGAAAGAGAAAGAGCTGTAGAGATGGGTTATCTTGATCCTATTCAACCCAACAAAGCAGCAACCGATGCTGACTACAACAGAGCCTTGGAATTTTGCATCGATCATTTAGACCGAATTGCCATATGCGCAGGTTCGCACAATGAAGAAAGCAATCTTTACCTAACTGAGTTGATGAAAACAAGAGGTTTGGACAATGATCATCCTAGAGTTCACTTCTCCCAACTCTTAGGCATGAGCGATCATATCAGCTTTAATTTGGCGAAGGCCGGTTATAATGTGACCAAGTACGTTCCCTACGGACCGATCAAAGAAGTAATGCCCTACCTCATCAGAAGAGCGCAGGAAAACACCTCTGTAAAAGGACAAACGGGAAGGGAGTTGAGATTGATAGCGGAAGAATTAAGGCGCAGGAACGCATAATTTATGCGAGAATCTTGAGCCTAGAATCTGGAAACTGGAAGTAGGA
Organism: Bacteroidia bacterium; assembly: GCA_030429925.1. Taxonomy (GTDB): domain Bacteria; phylum Bacteroidota; class Bacteroidia; order Flavobacteriales_E; family Vicingaceae; genus UBA1494. Next base: position 11,466 of record JAUIGQ010000040.1, read on the forward strand.
AGTAGGAAGTAGGAGGCAGGACGGATTATTTATTCACAATTACCGATCTAACACTCAAACCCTTCTAACCTCTTACTATCTGTTTATTTGATTATCTGATTATCTTCGCCCCATGTCCCTTCTCAAAGACATATCTATCGGCATTAGCAGCTACGGAAAGGCCATTGAATTCATATTCAGGCATAAATTGCAGTATGCATTCTTAGTCCCCCTTGCCTTGACCATTATTCTTTTGGCAAGCGGATTTAGTTTGGTTGGAGAGTTGAATGATCTTCTATGGACGAGATTGGAAGAATGGTGGGATCCGGACTCTTGGGAGTTTTGGGGAGCAGATTTCTTGAGTGGTTTCCTCTCTGTTCTGATCTGGTTGATATTGAGAATTCTTTTCTTTTTGCTCTATGCTTTTATTGGAGGTTATATCATCCTCATCATCATGGCTCCATTACTTGCCTGGTTGTCGGAAAAGACAGAAGCCATCATTCTGCAAACCGATTATCCCTTCTCCTGGGTTCAATTGTTCAAGGATATGTGGAGAGGAATCGTATTGGCCATTCGCAACTTCTTTATTGAGATCCTGGCCATGATCATTCTCTTCTTCTTAAGCTTTGTTCCTTTGATCGGTTTTGCCACCGCCCCTGCCCTCTTCTTGATCTCAGCTTATTTCTATGGTTTCTCTTTTATGGATTACACTTCTGAAAGAAGAAAGTTGAAGATCAAAGAGAGTGTTGATTTTGTAAAGCAGAACAAGGGCTTGGCCATTGCCAATGGAGGAGTGTTTGCCTTAGTGCTCTTGATCCCTTTTATAGGGGTTAGCTTGGCTGGTTTCTTATCTATTGTAAGTACGGTGGCAGCATCGATATCGATATTGAAGAAAGAAAATCCTGAGTTGATAGTTAGCTAAAGTGACACTCAAATAGTATTTTTTGTTCCACAGAGAAGCTCTGAGTATTACAGAGGTCCATTGAGATCAGATAAAGTAGTGAATTCGCACCCCGGATATCGTAACCGTACCCGTAGTTTACCTCCCGCAGATCTCGCAGATTTTCGCAGATAATTTTTTTCCATTTACAGATTTCACTCTATCCTTTGTGCCTTCTTTGTGATCGTTGTGGTTAATTTTGCCTCAATGTCAAATCCCAAGATCAAAGTTTCCGCTGTCTCCTATCTAAACACCATTCCCTTTATTCATGGAATAGAGAGCTCTCCTTCTTTAATGGAGCAAATAGAGTTGAGCAGAGACATTCCCTCAGAATGCGCACGCAAATTGATGTCGGGAGAGGTAGATCTGGGCTTGGTACCTGTTGCGATCTTACCTCAAATGGAGGAGTCCTTTATCGTTACCGATTTCTGCATTGGGGCTGTTGGAGATGTAAGTTCAGTGCTGCTGTATTCAGATGTACCATTGGATGAAATCGAGGCCATTTACTTGGATTACCAATCGCGGACCTCTGTTCAACTTTGTCAGATCCTCTGCAGAGAATACTGGAAGATCAATCCCACTTTCCTTTTAGCGGAAGAGGGTTTTGAGCAAAAGATCGGCGGAACAACAGCCGGCTTGGTCATTGGAGATCGATGCTTTGGAATGAAGGGAAAACATCTGCATCTGTTCGATCTTTCTAGGGAATGGTACAATTGGCAAAAGCTGCCTTTTGTCTTTGCCGTTTGGCTGAGCAGAAAGGAATTGAGCAAAAGCTTTGAGCAAGAGTTCAATGATGCCCTTCAGAACGGACTAGCCGACCTCAGCGGAGCCATTGAAAAATATCCTGACAATTCTTTGAATAGAGATGAGCTATTGACTTATTTGGAAAAATCCATCGACTATCATCTGGATGATGATAAGGTGAAGGGGCTGAATAGGTTCTTAGCGAAGCTAGAAGCTGGAGGCTAGAGGATTTGGAAGCTGGTCCTTCGATACCCGCCAGCCGTCGGGCAGGCAATTTCGATAAGGTTCTCGAGTGTCTCGACAAAGTCGGGATGTATCGAGAGAAATCGAAATCACTCAGGAACCAATTCTGGAATCTATTAGCAAATCAATCTTTTCTCTTGTATCTTGGCTCTTGCTTCTAAAACAAAATCATGAATAACGAAATCCTATTCCTATACAAAAGAGACCTCAACAAACTAAAAGAGGAGATCAATGCCTATCAAGATGAAGAGAACATCTGGAAAGTAGATGGGAAGATCTTGAACTCAGCCGGCAATTTAGCCTTACATCTGTGCGGAAATCTCCAACATTTTATAGGACATGTATTGGGAGGAACCCATTACCAAAGGAATAGAGATCTTGAATTTGCTCAAAAAGGTGTCAGCAGAGAAGAGATCATCAAAGAGATCGATCAAACCATCAGCACCTTAGAAAAGGTGATTCCTCTCTTGGACCCGGCTAGCTTTGAAAACCACTTCCCCATTCAGGTCTTCAAAGAACCTTATACCATCATTCAAATGATCATTCATTTACAAGGACACTTAAACTATCATCTGGGACAAGTGAATTATCATAGAAGGCTTATTGAAAGTGCCTAAAGTGCACTAAAGTGGGGAGTGCCTAAAGTTTCAACTTTAGGCACTTTAGTGCACTTCCAACTTCTTAGTAAGGGTCCACATCTATCCCCAACCTCACACTCTTGAATCGATCGTTGGCCTGAAAATCATTTAAGATCTCTCTCAATTTTTCTTTGCTTTGGTTCAAGGAGATCTTCTTCTCTAACTTCAACACGATCTGTTGTAAGTAATAGGTGCGAACTCTTTCTACTCCCGGAGCTTCCGGACCCAACACTCTTTCTCCAAAAACAGCCTTCATTTGGTCGGCCAGATAATGAGATGCTTGTCCTACTTTGGCTTTGTCTCTATGTCGAAGGGTTAGAGTGATCAATCGATAGAATGGCGGATATCTAAAATTCCTTCTATCTACCAATTCGTTCTTGAACATCCCTTCATAATCGTGGTCGATCACTTGTCGGATGATCTGATGCTCCGGATTGTAACTTTGGATCAAGACCTTTCCCCTCTTTCCTTTCCTGCCTGCCCTTCCGGATACCTGACTCATCAATTGATAGGCTCTTTCAAAGGATCTGAAGTCGGGAAAGTGCAACATATTGTCGGCATTGAGCACCCCCACCAATCCTACATTCTCGAAATCGAGACCTTTGGTCACCATCTGTGTTCCCACCAAAATATCTACTTCTCCATCTTGGAAAGAGGTGATGATCTGATGATAGGCTTGCTTGGCTCTGGTTGTGTCTAGGTCCATCCTGCTGATCTTTGCCTCAGGCAGGAAGATGGCTAGCTCCTCTTCAATTTTTTCCGTTCCAAAACCCTTGACTCTTAGATTGGTATCTCCACAAGAGGGACAAGTAGAAGGCAATGGAATGTGGTAACCACAATAATGGCAATTGAGCTCTTTCTTGTATTTATGGTAAGTAAGACTAAGATCACAGTTGATACATTGTGGAGTGTTTCCACAACTCTCACAAAGCAAGATTGGCGAATAACCTCTGCGATTCTGAAATAGAATGATCTGCTTTCCTTCCTCCAAGGTTTCCTCCATCATTTTCATGAGTTCAGGGGAGAAGTGCGACTTCATCTTCTTTCGCTTGCTTGCTTCTGCAATGTCTGCCACCAAGATCTCCGGCAGCTGAATATCTCCAAATCTCTTCTTGAGCTCCACATAGGCATACTTCCCGCTTTGAGCGTGATAGTAGCTTTCAACCGAAGGAGTTGCAGATCCTAGAAGCACATCAGCCTTCTGCATTTTCGCCAAATAAATAGCGGCGTCTCTTGCTTGGTACCTGGGTGCAGGATCATATTGCTTGAAGGTACCTTCGTGTTCTTCATCGATCAACACCAATCCCAGATCCTGGAAGGGCAGAAATAGAGCTGAACGAGCACCAAGTATCACTTGAAAATCTTCGTGATGACCCTTGTTGAACTTCAATACTGCATTCCAGACCTCTACTCTTTCGTTCTCATTGAAACGAGAGTGATATACACCGATCTTCTCTCCAAATATTGCTTGTAAACGTTGAACGATCTGAGTAGTAAGCGCAATTTCAGGCAATAAATAAAGCACTTGCTTTCCCCTATCAATAGCTTCTTGAATAAGCTTTATGTATATCTCTGTTTTCCCGGAGGAAGTTACTCCGTGCAAGAGAACGGTCTTATCTTCTTCAAAGCCATCCTTGATGGCGTGGTAAGCCTTTTCTTGATGCTCAGTCAAAGCCTTTTGTTTCTTGCTGGCTTCCTCTGTATGCAACCTCCCCTGCTCTACTTGATAAACTTCCAATATCTCCTTCTTCACCAACTCATTGATGAGAGAAGAACTTGCATTGGAGTTCTTTTGCAATTGGAGCTTCTTCACCTCATTTCTTTTTTGTGAGAAAAAGTTGCTCATTTGAATGTAATTCATCAGCACTTCCAGCTGTCGCTGGGCTCTGCCCAGCTCATCAAATACTTGCTGGAGCTGCTCTTCTGTTTCAAGTTGAGGATGCAAACGCACATAATCCACCATCTTGGGCTTGTAGCGTTGTAGGATTTCCTCTTCCACCATGATGGCCTTTTTCTCTATCAAGGCTCTCACTTTAGGTTGGATGTGTTTGATCTGCAAGATCTCAGAGATCTCCTTGAGGGTAAGGACATTCCTCAATTCCAACGCTTCTATCAACAAAAACTCATCGTCACTGAGTTCATTCACCACTTTTTGATACTCCGGATGTAGCAAGATCCTGCTTTCACTAGCCAATCTCAGTCCGGCCGGCAAAGCTGCCAGCATCACCTCCCCGATGGTTGCCATATAGTATTCAGCTAACCACTCCCAAAACAGGATCTGCTTTTCACCTACGATCGGGTCCTCGTCAACTATAGAAAGAATGTATTTAGCCTGATACGCTGCCGGAGGATTCTCATGGATCGTTTTAACGATGGCCGAGTATTGCTTTCTCCCTTTCCCAAACTGAACGATCACTCTTTGTCCTGACTTCATCAATTGATTCCAATCCTTAGGCACACGATAAGTGTAGGTTCTTGGCAGTGCCAAAGGCAGAATTACATCAACGAATAGGGTTTTCACTAGGAAGATTCTTTTAAAAAGCTAAGTTAATTGAAATGTCAGGCTGAGCGGAGTCGAAGCCAGTTAATGTGCAGAAAAGATGGTGCATCTATATGGCTTCGACTCCGCTCAGCCTGACTTTCTGCTACAGAGAAAGAATTTCCGCCAACTCCAGCAAGGGCCATTTGATCTCGTGTTCACTTTTATTGGCCTGACTGAAAGGAGTAAAGGCAATATCATCATTGATCACTCCTACCATCTCGGAAGAGACTCCGCTCTTCAAGGCTTTTACCGCAGCCTGACCCAAACGAGAACCCAAGAGTCTGTCATTGGCAGAAGGACTACCACCTCTTTGCAGGTGACCAAGAACGGTGACCTTGGTTTCATAATGATCGAACTTGGCTTTCACCTTCTCTGCAATCTCATAAGCTCCTCCTTCATCGTCCCCTTCGGCAACAATGATGATGCTACTGCTTTTATGTCGGTCCCATCCTCTGTTCAACTTTTCAATGAGTTGATCGATATAGGTTTTTGTCTCGGGAATTAAGATAGCTTCTGCTCCAACACAAATACCGGAGCGCAAGGCAATGAAGCCGGCATCCTTCCCCATCACCTCAACAAAGAACAATCGATTGTGCGCATCGGCCGTATCTCGGATCTTGTCGACTGCTTCTACAACTGTATTCACTGCTGTATCAAATCCCAAGGTAAAATCAGTACCGATCAGATCATTATCAATTGTGCCCGGAATTCCAATACATTTGATTCCATGCTCCTCCTCCAATACTTGGGCTCCTTTAAAACTACCATCTCCCCCAATCACCACCAAACCTTCTATTCCTTTTTCCTTCAAGTTGGCAGCAGCCTCAGCTCTGCCTTCTTCAGTCATGAATCTCTGAGAGCGTGAGCTTTTCAAAATGGTTCCACCCCTTTGAATAATGTTGGAGACATCTGAAGAATCCAACTTTCGCATATCACCATTGATCAACCCCTCATATCCACGATAGATACCCCAAACATCCATCCCTTCATTGATGGCAATACGGACAACAGACCTGATACAGGCATTCATACCGGGAGAGTCACCTCCGGAAGTTAAGACAGCAATTGATTTCATAATTTGTAATTGAAGAACAAAGAAGAAAGATAAAAGAAAAAAGAGAGAAATATCAAATGTCAGGCTGAGCGGAGTCGAAGCCAGTTAGAATTACCAAGGTTCTGCTTTTAAAGTGGCTTCGACTCCGCTCAGCCTGACTTGTTGCAGGATCTGTCTTTACTCTTTATTCTTTGCTCTTTTCTCTAATATCTCCACCCTCTTCCCATCAAAGAGTGTATACTTTCTCATCTGACAGTCGAGCTTTCCATTCATTAAGGGATGCTTTTCATCCGGCTTTAACCCAATGAACTTCATGGCTTGTATATCTGAAGAGATCAAGCAAGCTTTCCATCCGCTATATTCGTGTTTCAATCGATTGCCGATCTCAGTATAGAATTCTTTCATCTGCTCTTCCTCTCCCAATCGTTCTCCATAAGGTGGATTGAAAATCATCATTCCATTCTCGTCGGGCTTTTTGCTTTCAAAGAAATCTCCTTCTTGCACCTCTATGTATTTTTTCATTCCTGAAAAATTCACATTCACCCTTGCTTGTCTCAGTGATCTTGAATCCTTGTCTCTGGCAATGATCTTTGATCGAATAGGTTGTGATTGCCTTCTAACTTCCTCCAAAACCTGACCTAACAATGCGCCGTCATAATTCGACCAATTTTCAAAACCAAATCGCTCACGATTGAGGTTAGGAGCAATATTAGCTGCTATCAAAGCTGCTTCAATGGCTATGGTTGCGGAACCACACATGGGATCCAATAAGGTTTGATCATCCTTCCAGCCACTCTTCAGTACCATGGCTGCTGCCAAGCATTCGTTGATAGGAGCTTTATGCTGTTCACGCTTATATCCTCTTTTGAAGAGAGGGGTTCCTGAAGAATCCAATGAAATATTGACTTGGTCATCTCTCAAGTGAAAATGGATCCTGAGATCTGCTCGATCCCTTCCAACATTTGGTCTGCTTTGTCCTTGCTCTCGAAAACGATCTACAATTGCATCCTTCACTCTCAACATGGCAAATTGTGAATGTTTGAAATACTGAGAGTTAACTGCAGCATCCAAAGAAAAGGTTTGAGTGGAGTTAAACAACTTTTCCCAAGCGAATTGCTTTGCTCCTTTGTACAGTTGATCTTCGTTCCTCACTTTGAAGCTATAAATTGGAACCAACACCTTCAAAGCAGTCCTTAAACAAAGGTTCAATTTGTACATTAATTTTAGGTCGCCCCTAAACTTAATGGCTCTGGTATAGACTTCTATATCCCTTGCACCTAAGTCTTTGAGTTCCTTTTCCAAAAGTGGCTCAACATACTGCATGCAAGTCGTCACCATTTCAAAGTCCTCTCTATTGTTAAAGTCCTCCAAATTGCTCTTTGAGCTTGAAGTGCTATTGCCTTTTCTATTCATGGGTTCAAAGGTAAGGAATCAAAGAAGCCCAAATACCTTCAATTCGCTGTTGATAACATTCTTTTAAGAGGCTAGATGTGTGATAAGTTTTTTAATCCATTTGTAGCATGGAGCTAGCCCTAATTGATTGGATCATCATTTTTGCCTATCTGGCATTGGCTTTAGGTATTGGCTTCTGGTTCAAAGACTCTGCATCCAAGACACTCAGCGACTTCTTTTTAGGGGGAAGGAAATTCCCCTGGTACCTCGCAGGTGTTTCTATGGTAGCTACAACCTTTGCTGCCGATACTCCTCTCTGGGTAACTGAAAAAATAGCACAGCATGGTATCTCAGGCAACTGGTTATGGTGGAATATGTTGATCGGTGGAATGCTAACCACCTTCTTTTTCGCCAAGCTCTGGAGAA
>JAUIGQ010000041.1 GCA_030429925.1 Bacteroidia bacterium
GCACAATCCCAATTCACCGGCCTTGGTGATGAGGTTGTACATCAGTCCTTCTTCCATGGCATCAATTCGCTCAATATTCGGATAGACCTCCTGATCGAGGAAATCCTGACAAGATTGTGCGATCATCCCTTGTTCTTCATCGAACTCTTCCGGGATGAAAATATCTTTTGCATCTGTTTCGGTGATCAAGAACTCACCACCTTTGATTACTTTCTTACTCATCACTGTAGTTTTTTATAATAATTCGAATATTCCGGCGGCACCCTGACCGGTTCCCACACACATGGTTACCATGCCGTATTTGTTATTTCTTCTTCTCATTTCGTTTAGCAGTTGAACGGTAAGCTTTGCTCCGGTACAACCCAAAGGGTGCCCCAAGGAAATGGCTCCTCCATTCACATTCACGATCTCCGGATTGATATCCAGTTCCCGCATCACAGCTAATGATTGAGAGGCAAATGCTTCATTCAGTTCGATCAACTCAATGTCTGACAGCTTCATGCCCGCTTGTTTCAGCGCTTTCGGAATGGCTTTTACCGGACCAATACCCATCACCTCCGGTTCCACACCGGTGGCAGCATAGGTAACTAATCGAGCAATGGGTTGAAGGTTGTGTTTCTTTACCATTTCTTCTGAAGCTACCATAACGAAGGCAGCACCGTCTGAAGTTTGAGAAGAGTTTCCGGCTGTTACGCTTCCCCCATCGGCAAATACGGGTCGGAGTTTGCCCAATACTTCTTTAGAAGTATCTGCTCTTGGACCCTCATCTACTTTGAAAGCATAATTTCTTTTTTGTTTTTTGCCATTTTCATCCAAATAGATCTGCTCTATTTCAATGGGCACGATCTCTTTTTCAAAAAGACCTGCTTCAATTGCCTTCAACGCTTTTTGATGAGAGTTGAAAGCAAATTCATCCTGATCTTCTCTACTAACTTTGTATCTATTGGCGACAGCTTCAGCGGTTAGACCCATTCCCCAATACCAGGTTGGATTCTCTTTTGCCACCTTGGCATTCGGAACGATCCTCCAACCACCCATGGAGATGGGAGACATGCTCTCCACCCCTCCGGCGATGATGCAGGAGTTCATACCATTCTTGATCTTCGAGTCGGCTATGGCAATGGTTTCCAGTCCGGAAGAACAATAACGGTTCACCGTCATGCCCGGCACATCAATATTGTTCAATCCCATTAAGGAGATCAACCTTCCCACATTCAATCCTTGCTCAGCCTCAGGGGTGGCGTTTCCCACGATCACATCGTCAATATCTGCTGATTCAACCGGAACATCGGCCATCAGTTTTTTGATAACGGTGGCGGCAATATCATCCGGACGAGTGAAGCGCAAACTTCCTCTGGGAGCTTTTCCAACTGCTGATCGATAGCCTGCAACTAAATACGTTTCCATTTATCTATTTCTTTAGTTTCTCAATACTTTTCCTTTGGTTACAATGCTTTGCAACCTTTCCAATGTCTTCCTTTTCATGCAGAGCTCAACGAAGGCTTTTCGTTCCAGATCAAGCAAATAATCTTCGCTCACCTCGCTGATCTCAGAAAGATCTCCTCCGGCTAGCACATAACCGAGTTTCTCTGAGATCAACTGATCGTGCTCTGAAATGTAATTTCCACTTTGCATGGAGTTGGCACCTACGTAGACCAGTCCGAGTGCTTCCTGTCCCAGCACTTTGATGTCTTTTCTTTTGATCGGCATGCTGTATCCTTTGTCGGCCAAACTAATGGCGGCTTCTTTGGCTCTGGCTAGCTGCATTTCTCTGCTCACTACCACTTCGTCTATTCCTTTCCTCAGATAACCCAATTCAAAAGCTTCATAAGCTGAGGTAGCTACTTTAGCTTGACCGATGGTTAAGAATCTTTCTCTGAACCTGTTGGTTCTGATGTCTCCTTCTTTGATCTCATCCGACAAACGAAGAGCGAACTCTTTACTTCCGCCACCGCCGGGGATCACGCCTACGCCAAATTCTACCAGACCCATATACAGCTCAGCATGAGCGACTACTTTGTCGGCGTGCATGGAGAGCTCACAGCCTCCACCTAGGGCCATTTGGTGAGGAGCAACCACAACAGGAATAGAAGAGTAGCGCACCCTCATCATGGTATTTTGGAATTGCTTGATAGCAAAAGAGAGCTCATCGTATTCTTGCTCCACCGCCATCATGAAGATCATGCCCACATTGGCACCCGCGCTGAAGTTTTGTCCTTCATTATAGATCACCAATCCTTTGTATTCTTTTTCTGCTAGGTCAATGGCTTTGTTGATGCCGCTGATGATATCCGGTCCAATGGTGTTCATTTTGGAATGGAATTCCAAGTTGAGGATCCCGTCTCCCAGGTCCACAATGGTAGCACCTTTGTTCTTCCAGATGGTTTTTTCTTCTCTGATGTTAGAGAGCACTAGGAGCTCTTCTTTCCCGGGAATGGTCTTGTATTCTCCGGCATTGATGTCGTAGTAGAGTTTTTGTCCCTTCTCTATCTTGTAAAAGGAATCATGTCCTTTGGAGATCATCTCTTCCACCCATGAAGCCATTTCAATTCCTTTGGATTTCATCATTTCAGCGGCAGTTTTTACTCCAACTGCATCCCAGCTTTCAAAGGGACCGAGTTGCCAGCCGAAACCTGCCTTTACTCCTTCATCCAATCTGAAGAGCTCGTCAGAGATCTCCGGAATACGGAAGGAGATATAGCTAAAAAGGTCCAGGAAGGTCTTTTGGTAGAATTCACCTGCCTTTCCACTAGCATTGAATAATTTCTGAGTTTTTAGAACCAGATCATCCAATTCACGCACCTCACCGATGATATCGTAGCGGACTTTGGTTTGCTCGACATACTCCATCGTATTGAGGTCGAGGGATAGAATTGTAGAACTCCCGTCCTTGCCTTTTTCTTTTTTGTAGAAACCTTGTCCGCTTTTAGAGCCCAGCCAACCTTTTTCTACCATCTTTTGCACATAGTCGGGAACTTTGAAGACATCTTGGTGCTCATCGTTTGGACAATTATCCTCAACTCCTTTGGCAACATGCACCAGGGTATCCAGGCCGACAACATCGCAAGTACGGAAGGTGGCAGATTTAGGTCGACCCAATACCGGACCGGTCAGCTTGTCTACTTCTTCTACTTTCAATCCCAATTCTTTTACCGTATGGAATAAAGACATGATAGAGAAGACGCCTATTCTATTTGCGATAAAAGCCGGAGTGTCTTTACAAAGCACTGTTTTCTTCCCCAGGAACCTTCTGCCATAGTCCATCAGAAAATCAACCAAGGCGGGATCTGTTTCTTTGGTAGGAATAATCTCCAGCAATTCCAAATATCTGGGAGGATTGAAAAAGTGGGTGCCGATGAAATGTTTCTTAAAATCGTCTGACCTTCCCTCTAACATTGAATTGATCGGAATGCCTGAGGTGTTAGAAGAGATGATGGTTCCTTCTTTTCTATGCTGCTCAACTTTCTCAAAAACCGACTTTTTAATGTCTAGTCGTTCCACTACCACTTCAATTACCCAGTCGACTTCTGCGATCTTGTGCAGGTCATCCTCGAAATTCCCTCTCTCGACCCTGTTGACAAAACTCTTGCTGTAGAAGGGGGCAGGCTTCATCTTGATGGCATTTTGGAAGGCTTCTTCTACAATGCGGTTACGAACTCTTTTATCTTCAAGAGTTAATCCTGCTTTCTTTTCTTTTTCGTTCAACTCTTTGGGAACAATGTCCAATAAGAGAACTTCAACGCCGATATTGGCAAAATGAGCTGCGATTTGAGAGCCCATAACGCCAGATCCTAGAACGGCAACTTTATTTATTCTTCGCATCTTATTTAGCGATTTTAAGATTTCTGTATTCTTCTGTGAGATCTCCTATACTTTCCATAACGGTGAAGAAGGAGTCTAGATGTTTTCGTTGGACGTTGTCGAGAATGTATTGATTGAATTCTCTCACAACCTTTTTTGCTACTTTTTTCTTTTCTCTGCCAACTTCCGTAAGGTGGATATAAACCAAACGTCCGTCGGACTCATCTTGTTTGCGGCAGATCAGTTGATCCTCTTCCATGCGCTTCAATATCCTGCTTAAACTAGTGGCTTTCATTCCCATCATGGGGGCGATCTTCGTAGCAGGAGTCCCGGATTTGTCGTCAATGTTCATAAGAACAAATCCGGTAGATTGAGTTAGTTCATGCTTTTCAGCTATTTGATTGTATAGGTTGGAAATGCACAGCCAGGCACATTTGATATGGTAGTCTACAGTTTCTTGAGGTTTCATGGATACCAAATATATTAAAATTTCTTAAAAGTTATGCATGCATAATAAATTTCGTATATTTGTACCGACAAGAGGTAGTAGACTTGTTAATTGGTTAGTAATTGAAGCAACAGGGGCGTCGAATTTCGACGCCCCTTTGTGATTTATATGGTTCAAGACCTTTATTTACTTGAATCAGAGCGATAACATTCTTCGATCTCTTTTGCATACCTATCCATGATTATCCTTCTTTTTACCTTCATGGTTGGAGTCATTTCTCCTGTATCAATTCCCCAAGTATTCCCAACCAAAATGATCTTTTTGATCCTTTCATACTGAGCAAAGTTTTCGTTAAACTGATCAACATCTCTCATGATCCTATCGTGAACTTGTTGGTTTTTGGCCATTTCTTCATCAGTAGTGTAACTGATCCCTTTTCTCTTACACCATTCTTTTAAGAATTCAAATGCGGGTTGAATAATTGCTGAAGGGTGTTTTTCTCCTTCACCAATGACCATGATCTGTTCAATGAAGGAGGATTCTTTCATCTTGTTCTCCAAAAGTTGTGGAGCAATGTATTTTCCTCCTGAGGTCTTAAAGGTTTCTTTCTTTCGTCCGGTGATCTTGAGGAATTCACCTTCAACCATTTCACCCAGGTCTCCTGTTTTGAACCAACCATCTTCTGTAAACACCTCTTTGGTAGCTTCTTCATTGTTGTAGTAGCCCATCATTACATTGGGGCCTTTCACTTCGATCTCTCCGTCTGAGGCTATCCTTACCTCTACTTCATCCAGTGGTCTGCCTACCGTTCCTATTCTCACTCCGTCGTTCTTCTCCTCATTCACTGCAATTACAGGTGAGGTTTCGGTTAGTCCGTAACCTTCCATGATCGGTATTTGAGCAGCTAAGAAAACTCTGGCCAGTCTGGGTTGAAGTGCTGCAGCTCCTGATGCAACAGCTTTACAGTTGCCACCTAAAGCTTCTCTCCATTTGCTAAAGATGATCTTATTGGCAATTTTTAGTTGTAGTTTGTATAAGGGGCCTTTGCCATGGATCTCATATTCTTGTCCTAATGACAATGCCCAGAAGAACAGTGCTCTTTTGATACCGGTAAGTTCCTGTCCTTTGGCATATATCTTATCATACACCTTTTCTAGCAATCGAGGAACTGCTGTGAATACATCAGGGTGCACTTCTCTCAGATTATCACCAATAGTCTCTAAGGATTCTGCGAAATAGATAGAGGTGCCAACATAGATGTACATATAACAAACCATGCGTTCATATACATGACAAAGAGGTAAAAAACTCAATGATTTAGAGTCGCTGTCTACGGGCAACCTTTTTCTGGAAGAAAGTGAATTGGATACTAAATTCTTGTGTGAGAGCATAACCCCTTTTGGTCTTCCGGTTGTTCCGGAAGTGTAGATCAAGGTAGCTAGGTCTTCTTCTTTAACCTGGCTCATGATCTCTTTTATTCTCTCCTTGTTTTTCCCTCTTCCTTCTGCTTTAAAGTCCAACCAATTAGGAGCAGCACTCAGTTTATCGATCGAATAAATACCGGTTAGGCTGGGTACTTGTTTTTCTACATTTCTAACTTTGATAAAAAGCTCCTCATCTGAAACAAAGCACAGTTTGCATTCAGCATCATTCATGATGTATTGGTAGTCCTCTTCTGTGATCGTTGGATATATGGGAACATTGATCATTCCTGCCATGAGGATCCCAAGATCAATGATATGCCATTCAGGTCTGTTGTTGGAAATAAGAGCGACCTTGTCTCCGGGCTGCAGTCCTTTTTCAAGTAGGGCAGAAGCAAAGTTCTCAGCCTCTTCTATAAAATCTTGGGTTGAGGTTGAAACCCATTTCCCGTTGATCTTGGCATTCAATGCATCCTTCTTTGGATAATTGTTCAATTGATGCATGTGAAGATCAAATATTCTCTTTATCATATTTATCTGATTTGTAGTAAAGATAAAAAGAAAATTGAACAGCTATATGCGACTTTGGTTGTCTCCTGGAATTGCATCGATTAAGTGAATAGCTTGTTGATAAAAAAAAATGCGATCTTCTGATATTCGAATGAAAGAATGCATCTTTATGGGGCAAGATAAAAGCCCTGTCGATCAATAATGAACACCGATCGTATTGTGGGATTTAAAAGATAGACGAAAAAAAGTTAAGTTTGTAACAGAATGGGTGCTCTAGCTAGCATAGATCAGAAGAAAAAGCTATTTCAACTTCCTCTGAAGGAAGATGAATTAGAATATTGGGGTCCCTTGAACCACACCTTCTGCAATTCATTCCTGACCATGGGAAATAATTTCTTTGAGAAGTACCTCGAAGAAATGGATATCAAAACGGTCAAGACCATCTTTACAGCCTTCGTTGAACTGGTTCAGAATGCTTCAGAATATAATGAAGCTCATTTTCAGGCGAACATTCCACAAACTCTGGTAAATGTGAAGGTGATGAATGATCATGTCTTTATAAGGACAGCCAACCAAATATTAAAAGAAGACGTAAAGGAACTAAAAGATAGATTAGAGAGGTTGGAAAATCTCTCATCAGATGAATTAGCCGCTGATTATAAAGATGCTTTGATCAACAACAAGAGCTTAGGTCTGATCATGATCCAAAGGATGAAGAATGCTGATTTTGAATGGGCATTTCAAGAGAACGAAGATCAGATCTGGCTGACGATCGAACTGAAGATACAATATGGAAAAGCTTGAAATAGAACCTTTTTTACAAACCCCTGAGATCAATTTTGACCCGCAAAGTGGCAATATGACCTTGTCTGGAAAATCCTATCCAGCTGATGCCATTGATTTCTATCGTCCCATTATTGAATGGAGCAGAAGGTACTCTGAGCGTCCAGCGGAAAATACTGAGCTGGTTTGTGAAATAGAATATTTGAATTCAGCCTCTCAAAAGCAATTGGTAGAGCTGATCCTTGCTTTTAAGCCTATCCATACAGGAGGAGGTAAGTTTGTTGTTGTATGGAAGTTCGAAGAAGGTGACGACGATATTCAATCTGTCGGTGAACTCATCGAGCATGAACTAGAACTCCCTTTCCGATACGAGGAGATCTAAGCTTATTTTAATTCAAACACTTTTTCTCCATTTACATAGGTAGCTTGAACAGTAGCTCCTAATATCTCCTTTTCATCCGCAGTCATAATGTCTCTATCCAAGACTACAAAGTCTGCAAATTTTCCTTTTTCAATGCTCCCTTTTTCTTCCTCCTCAAAGTTGGCTATAGCGTTCCAAATTGTCATCCCCTTTAAAGCCTCCTCTCTGCTCAAGGCGTTTTCCATTTGAAATCCATTTTCAGGATAGCCCTTCTCGTCTTTTCTGAACACTGCAGCATAGAATGTTCGAAGAGGATCTATTCCTTCAACTGGAAAGTCGGTTCCCAAGGCGATCAGTCCGTTCTGTTCCAACAATTCTTTGTAGGCATATGCATTCTTAGCTCTTTCTGAACCTAGTCGGTCGTTTAACCAATACATATCTGAGGTGGCATGGGTTGGTTGAACAGAAGGAATGATGTTGTAGTTCTTATACATCTCCAGATCGCTATCGTCTACTACTTGCGCATGCTCTATCCTCCACCTTTTATCATTGGCACCTTCCAGCATCTGCGCATAAAGGGATAAAACCATTTCATTGGCCAGGTCACCGATGCAATGTGTATTCATTTGAAAGCCATAGGCATATAACTTTTGTGATGCTTCAATAAGGTCTGCGCTGTCAGTGATCTGGATTCCATGATTTCCATGATCATCTGAATAGTCCTCTTTTAAAAGAGCTCCTCTTGATCCAAGTGCTCCATCTGCATAGAACTTAAAGGATCTGATGTTCAATCGATCTGTTTTCAATGGACCGTCCTTATAATACCTCACCTTATTTTGTCCGCTGGGAGTTAGCATTGCATAGACTCTCATCTTGAGTTCATCAGACTTGTGCATCTGCTTGATCAATTCAGCGGTTTCAAAATCAGTTCCCGCGTCTGAGAGAGTAGTAAGTCCAACAGCAAAACATTCCATTTCTGCTCGCAATAGAGCTTCTCTTCTTTGTTGATCAGAAAGCATTGGAATGGCTGCGCTAACTCTTTCAACGGCATTGTCGATGAGCAATCCGCTCAATTTGCCATCTTCCCTTTTGAAAATCCCTCCTTCTATTTTAATTTTTTCATCAACTTCAGCCAACTCAAAAGCTTTGCTATTGGCAATAGCTGCATGTCCGTCAATTCTATGGAGCATCACGGCTCTATCTGGGAAAAGACTGTCTAGCTCTTTATTGGTCGGGAATTCCTTTGCTTCCCAATCGTTCTGGTCCCAACCTCTGCCTAGTATCCAGCCATCAGGGTGGTTCTTGGCAAATTCTACAGTTCTTTCTAAAACCTCACTCCAAGAGGCGGTGCCCACCAGATTCACTTTGGACAAACTTAGACCATAACTTAAGAAGTGGCAATGTCCATCAATGAATCCGGGATATATAGCTTTCAATTTGGCGTCCAATTCTTCCTTAGCTCTGTATTTGTTCTTAATCTGATTATCGGGGCCAACCTCCATGATCTTCCCATTCTTGATCGCCATTGCTTCTGCAATGCTGAATACACTATCAACTGTATAGATCTTTGCGTTATGTACGATAAGATCTGCTTCTACCAGGTTTTGGCAGGAGAAGAGAATTGCTAAGGCAACAAATCCAAAAATTTTGAATGTTTTTGAAATCAGTTTCATAGATTAAATTTTGATGATAGTTTCTTCCAGTCGACAAATGTAAAGACTGCAACAAGATAAAATAGGATCAACGGACTTCTATATCGAACAATTGCTCCCATGATAGGTATAGAAGAGCCTATTAATACTGAAGCTAAAAGCAAGAACAGCAGAGAGAAAGAAATTAACATGCTGCTCTTCTTCTTTCTCCAATCATCATTGTAGAGGATAAGGCCTGAAGCCAATAGTAGAACATACAACAGACTTTCTAGAGAGTTCAGCAGATCAAGCGGGCCCATTCGCAAAGGGATGATGGGTCTAATCCAGACATTATACAGCGCAACTGGGGCGTTCATCAAAAGCTCCATCAAACTGTTCGTCTCAGAAATTTCAAACCTGCTACCTGCTGCACTTTGGTCCGCTAGCTCAATAAAATTTGTCTGAACTCTGTTGAATTCAGAGATGAACGAATCTTTGATCAATAAAATAAAAGCAGCAAGAAGGGAAAGGGAGCTGATCAAGGACCATTTCAATCCAATTTTTTGGTTGAATAGAGAAGGTATTAAGCAGATCAAGAGATAGCTTTTTATGCCCAATAAGAAGAAAAGTAGGACTAAGGAGAGTAGTCCATACTTGATCTTGCCTTGAAAAGTGACCTTCTCCAAACAATAGAGAAATCCACCCAAGAATAGTAGCAATAAACTTTCCTTTAGAATTCCAGATGTCCATAGAAGTATGGAAGGAGGGAGAAAAATTATTATCCACAGGATCTTCGAAGGAAGATCTATAAGAGCATTGAAAAAGTGAAAAAGAGCTATACTTCCTAAGAAGGATAGAGATGAAAAAATGAGTAGGTGAAAGAGATAAAAGTCATTTGATAAGAACATGAGAAGTAGATTCAGGCGGATCATCATTCTATTATCGTTGGGAAGCAATTGATCTCCTCTGTCCCAATGCTGAGTGTTGGCAATGAGCTTTGTATAACTTTCACTTCTTTCGCTATCCTCGCAGAATAGATCGGAAAATGTACTTAGCTTCAGTTCAGGACTATTGTAAATAGATACGGCATCATCGTAATATTTAAAGATGTCTGAGTTTTCCCTGTCGTTATAATAATAGGAGTAAAGCAGGAATAGCATAATTCCTCCAAGTAATTTCAGAAAGAAGGCGGAATAGATCCACTTCAACGATAATCCACCGCATCGAAAAAAGGAATTCCTCTTCATTAAAAGTAGAAAGGAAAGAAGGAATAGGATGGATAAGATGGCTCCCCACAGCATGAGGGTAAAGGTAGAATAATGTGTACTAAAACGACTTTTTTTTGATAAAAAAGCTAGGGTTAAAGCAGATGAAAAGCCGTACTTTTGCCACTCATTTTAAAAGCCACTTTTCATATGTCAACAACTGCTGATCAATCGCTGGCAGATCTTAAGACAGCGCTAGAACTAGGACTTACAGAAGAAGAATTTGGAAAGATCAAAGAGATCTTGGGCAGAACACCCAATTTTACAGAGCTGAGTATATATTCAGTGATGTGGTCGGAGCATTGTTCTTACAAAAGCTCCATTCTTTGGTTGAAGAAATTACCAAAGGACGGTCCGCATATGTTGGCGAAAGCAGGGGAAGAGAATGCAGGTTTAGTTGATATCGGAGATGGATTGGCTTGTGCTTTTAAAATAGAATCACACAATCACCCTTCAGCATTAGAGCCCTATCAGGGAGCTGCTACAGGAGTTGGCGGTATTAACCGAGATATTTTTACAATGGGAGCCAGGCCGGTTGCTCAATTGAATTCGCTGAGGTTTGGCAATATCGATTCCGACAGAACCAAATGGCTGTTGAAAGGAGTGGTGAAAGGAATTGGCGATTATGGAAACTCCTTTGGTATTCCTGTATTGGGAGGAGAGGTGTTCTTCGATGAATGCTACAATACCAATCCACTGGTGAATGCCATGTCGGCAGGGATCATGGATGCTAAAAAGATGATCTCGGCAACTTCTCATGGAGTTGGTAACCCGGTTTATATTGTTGGTTCATCCACCGGTAAAGATGGAATTCACGGGGCTGCTTTTGCTTCTAAGGATATTACAGAAGACTCCATGGACGACCTTCCTGCAGTGCAAGTGGGTGATCCTTTCCAAGAGAAGTTGTTGTTAGAGGCTAGTATGGAATTGGCAGATACAGATATCATCATTGGAATGCAGGATATGGGAGCTGCGGGTATTACCTGTTCAACTTCCGAGATGTCTGCAAAAGGTGAGCATGGAATGAAGATCTATTTAGACAAGGTGCCCACCAGACAAGAGGGAATGCATCCTTTTGAGATCCTTTTATCAGAGTCGCAAGAGAGAATGTTAGTGGTGGTGAAGAAGGGCAGAGAGGCTGAGTTGGAAAGGATCTTTGAAAAATGGGATCTGAACTGTAAGCAGATCGGTGAAGTAACTGAAGATGGTACTCTTGAATACTATATGAATGGGGAGCTAGTGGCAGAAGTTCCGGCTGAATCATTGGTTCTTGGTGGTGGTGCTCCGGTCTATGAAATGCCTTACAAAGAAGCTGCTTACTATGCCAAGAACAAAGAGTTCAAAATTGAGGAAGTAAGTGAGCCTGAGGATTACAAGGCTGTAGCTAAACATCTTTGGGCACATCCAAACATCGCCTCAAAGAAGTGGGTATATGAGCAATACGATTCTATGGTAGGTACAGTGAATATGAGTACCAACAAGCCAACGGATGCAGGTATTGTGAACATCAAAGGAAGTGAGAAAGCGTTGGCATTTACCGTTGATTGTAATGCTAGATACGTTTATGCTGATCCGGAAGAGGGTTGCGCAATCGCTGTGGCTGAAGCAGCTAGAAACATTGTTTGTTCAGGAGGTGTTCCATCTGCCATCACCAATTGTTTGAACTTTGGTAATCCATACAATCCTGAGGTTTACTGGCAATTTGTTGGTGCAATCAAAGGGATGAAGAAGGCTTGTGAGAAGTTTGAAACTCCTGTCACCGGAGGAAATGTTAGTTTTTACAATCAGTCGAAGCAAAACAATGTTGAGGTTCCTGTATTCCCTACACCAACTATTGGTATGATGGGTATCGTACCAGACAAGAAGAAAATAACTCCTTTGGCATTTCAAAATGCAGATGACTCAATTTATCTGATCGGAAAGTCTGTGAATGATATTGCATCCTCAGAGTATCTATACTCCTATTGTGGAGTGAAGAACTCTCCGGCTCCTTATTTCAATTTGGAAGAGGAATATGCTCTGCAAGATCAATTGAAATCATTGATCTCAAAGTCTCTTCTTAATTCCGCCCATGACTGTGCAGACGGAGGACTATTCATCTCTCTATTGGAATCGGCAATGACCAACTCTTTTGGATTTGAGGTGGAGTCTGATCAAAGTATTCGAAAAGATGCTTTCTTATTTGGTGAAGCTCAAAGTAGAGTGGTTGTATCCGTATCCAATGATAATGTATCCTCATTTGAAGATTCCATGAATGCTTCCGGAATACCATTTATGAAATTGGGTAAGGTAACTTCACAAAAGGACCTTTTGATTGATGGAGAGAATTTCGGAAATGTGGAAGCCATCAAAAAAGAAAATATGGAAGCCTTGGGGAACTATTTGAAGTAATTCAAATGTACTCTTCAGCCATAGCCTAGTAAGCACTCTATTTCAAATTATTAGCTAAACTGATACAGTGCTTTGCAACAAAGCTTGGTAAGGTTGATTATTCTCGAATCACTTTTGAGTGATGAACCGATCCATCTGAAAAGTATATTCTAACGAAATACAAGCCGCTTTCCTCAGGTAATTTATAACTTGAGTCTTGTGCATATTCTAGAATTAGCCTACCGTTTGGATTGAATATTTGAACAACTTCCACCTTTTCATCATTTAGAACTTTAAAGGATTCTTTTGATGGATTAGGGAATATCTTAGTATTGTTTCTGTATTTAAATTCGACTATTCCAATAGATGTATCAGTTGGAAGGCTATCACACTTCCCGAAATATATGTTATCTATAAAATAATAAGTTCCTTGATATGTCAATTCTAACTCATTTCCGCCTCCCAGAAAAGTTGTATCAACAAGATTAGAATCATTAAAATTTCCTATAGTAATATACCTTTCTCCTCCACTAGCAGTATACTCTATATTAAACTCCATCCAACCATGCTTATCAGAAATATATTCTGTTGGTGAAATTATTATTTGAGGAGAAAAAGGTAAGTTAAATTGATCGTTAGAACTAACTTCATTCGTCGATAAATATGCAGCCAATTGATTTCGAGAACCATACCATATCGAATCAGGTAGATTTGCATGAATTTGCATACAATAAACCGAATCCTTCTTTAATGTATCTCGAAATTCAGTTTGAATATATTCTCTAGCCCTTTTAAGGATTGAATTAGTGTATAAAGAGTAGATTACTAATCCAATATATGATTCACCTTCATCTGGAAATTGATATCCGGCAAAGTTTTGTGGTACTGCTAAATTTGGATCACCATAGATATTTGAATAATAATCAGTACTTCCATTTGTTGGTATCCTCCAATATTTTGGAAATATATAGTTAATTGATTGTACTTGAACCAATGTAGTATCTTCAAAAGAGTGGTTTAATATTAAATTCTGCCCAAAAAAGATTTTTGGGCAAAACACTAAAAACAATACTATTATTCCTCTAAGCATCATTGAAGAACCATTGAAGCACCATTTTGCAACTAGAGTAAAGATAATTAGAATTATAGATCCTATACATGTAGATTCCTTTCTCTAATTCAGCTAAGTTGATTCTATGAATTTCACTTTTTTCAAATCTTTTTCCATGTCTTTTTTCCATCTACCATATCAAATTAGCTTCATGCATTTGATGCAGAATTGTTTAACTTAATAGAAGCAATTCAAAGTTGAATGTCTGAAAAGCTCAAAATCAAAGAGTGGTCGGTAGCAGACCGACCAAGAGAAAAACTTCTTAATCGCGGTAGGTCGGAACTGAGTTCCGCAGAATTGATCGCCATCTTGATCGGTTCTGGATCTAGAGATGAGTCGGCAGTAGATCTGTCTAAGAAGATCTTGAGTTCAGTTGACAATGACCTTCATGAGTTGGCCAAATTGGATATCTCCGACCTTATGCGTTTTAAAGGTATAGGCGAAGCGAAAGCCATTAGCATAAGTGCAGCACTGGAGCTAGCCAAGAGAAAAAGATCGTCAGAACATATGGTGCGGAAGCAGGTGACTTCCTCAAGAGATGCTTTCGAAATAGTGGAGGAGCATCTTTCGGGTTTGGACCATGAAGAGTTTTGGATCATTTTACTCAATAGAGCCAACCGGTTGATTGAGAAAAGAAATGTCAGCAAAGGAGGAGTTAGCGGAACAGTGGCTGATGCGAAATTGATCTTTAAGGCGGCATTATCGAGGTTAGCAAGCTCAATGATCATTTGTCACAATCATCCTTCGGGAAATCTAAAACCTTCCAAAGCCGATACTATCCTAACCGAAAAGATCGTTGAAGGAGGTAAAAACCTCGACATTGCTGTGCTTGATCACTTAATCATTGGAAATAACTCCTATTTTAGCTTTGCCGATGAAGGCTTGATCTAATGCTGAGTATATACCTCCCCAAAAAGAATCCCAGAAGCAGATATATCTTCAAGCTGATATTTTCACACTATTTTGGCTTTAAAGATTACCAATTGGTCTATGATCTGGAAGAGTATCTGGCACTGGACGGACCAAAATTCTCTTATGCTTCAAAGGCTGTTGATGAAGGATTGCATTTCTATTCTATTTCATTGCTGGAAGAAAGAGGTATCAAAGACCATCAGATCAACATTGGAAATTACAGAGAGACACCTACAATCTTTTCCCACTCCAATAGATCTGCTCTTCCCTTTGATCTCTTCTCAGCTGTTTTTTACATGCTCAGCAGGTATGAAGAGTACTTGCCTCACAGAAGAGATAAATACGACAGATTCATAGCGGAGGATAGTATAGCTGCTCAAAATAATTTCCTGCAAACAGCCATTGTAGATAGGTGGCTGATCCAATTAAAAGAGATCCTACTTGAGCAATTCCCTGAATTGTCATTTAGAAGAAGGAAATACAATTATTTGCTAACGCTGGACATCGACAATGCCTATGCATTTAAGGGGAAAGGCATGCTTCGAAACCTAGGAGCTGCCATTCGATCCATTATTAAAGGAGATTTTCAGCAATTGAAATTGCAACTGAGGGTTTTATCCAACAAGACTCAAGACCCCTTTGATACATATAACTACTTGCTAAACATTCAGAAGAAGTATGGACTTAAACCCATTTACTTCTTTTTGCTAGCAGATTACGGATTGAATGATAAGAACATCTCCTATCAGAACAGAAGCTTCCAATCACTTATCAAATCAATTGCCGACTATTCAGATATAGGGATCCATCCTTCTTTTGGCTCAAACTATAAAGCAGAGAAATTGCACAGTGAGATCTCAAGATTGGAAAGGATCACAAAAAGGGATGTGGTTAAAAGCCGTCAACATTTTTTGAAATTACATTTACCTGAAACCTACAGACAGCTGGTAGAAGAGGATATTCATGAGGATTATACCATGGGATACGCCTCTATGTTGGGATTTAGAGCCGGAGCTGCTTTCCCTTTCCCTTTTTATGATCTGGACGAAGAGGTGGAGTTGAAGTTAACGGTCTATCCCTTCATGGTTATGGACGCTACCTTGAAGTATTATTTGGGCACTACCAAAGAAGAGGCTTTAGAAAATATTAAGCAGATCATTGATGAGGTCAAAGCGGTCAATGGAAGCTTTGTAAGTCTGTGGCATAATGAGAGCCTGGGCTCAAGCAAGGCATGGGAAGGATATAGAGAACTTTTTGAGGAGATGAATGAATATGCTTCAGCCGATTGATTTCCGTTCGGAAACGGCTACTTTTACCATTCAATATTATGAGATATGTCAAGAGTTACCATCATAACTGAGGAACAACCTTCAGTATTCAATCACCTAATTGCTGAGATCAGAGATGAGAAGATCCAGAAGGATCGCATGAGATTTAGAAGAAATTTGGAGAGATGTGGTGAGATCATGGCATATGAGATCTCTAAGCATCTGGAGTTTGAGACAAAATCGGTAAAGACGCCATTGGGTGTATCTGAAGATCAAGTTATCAAGGAACAACCTGTTTTAGTTACTATTCTTAGGGCGGGTTTACCGATGCACCAAGGTCTACTAAATATCTTCGATCATGCGGGAAATGGATACATATCCGCATATCGCAAGCATCACAAAGACGGAAGCTTTGATATAGAAATGGAATATTTGGCTTGTCCGAGTTTGGAAGACAAGACAGTGATCATCTCAGACCCAATGCTGGCAAGTGGTTCTTCCATGGTGCTGTCATACAAGTCACTGCTGTCCAAGGGAAAGCCCAAGCATTGTCATATCGTTTCCCTCATTGCCAGCACTGAAGGACTGGAATATGTACAGTCGCATTTGCCGGATAACGTTTCCATTTGGATCGGGGCTCTTGATCAGGAAATGACTGCTCAGTCATACATCGTTCCCGGTTTAGGAGATGCCGGTGACCTTGCATTTGGATCAAAGGAATAAGATGACAGATATCTTTCAGCTTCTGGGATTTTTATTATTGAGCGCCTTGAAGTTCTTTCTGGCTCCGGCTGCAGTTATTCTGGCTGGATATGACCTTTGGGAAACTATCTTGATCACTTCAATTGGCGGTATCACCGGCTTTTTACTCTTTTATCGTTTTGGACATCTCTTTCACAAGAAGTATGTTCAGCTCTTTCCTCCAAAAAATAAAAGGGTATTTAGTCCTAGGAGAAGAAAGATGGTGAAGTACAAGAACAAATATGGTTTTTGGGGCTTGGCCTTTCTAACCCCTATCTTGTTCGGGATACCTCTGGGTTCTTTAATAGCTGCGGGTTTTTTTCATGAACGCACTAAAACCATTGTAGTATTTGTTAGTTCTATAATTGTATGGAGCACTCTTTTGAGTCTCCAATGCATCTACCTAAGGAATATATGGTAAAATATCAGCACATATTCTTCGATCTTGATAGAACTATTTGGGATTTTGAAAAGAATTCTACAGAAACTATCTTGGAGTTACTGAAGGAATTTAAGCTAGATAAGAAGGGGAGTTTAAATGAGGAGCTTTTTATAAGCACCTATAAGGAGATCAATAGGAGATTATGGGTAGAGTATGGAGAAGGAAAGATCACTAAAGATCAATTGAGAGCAGAGAGATTTTACAAAAGCTTGTTGAAATTCAAAATAGACGAGAAAGAGATGGCTCTTAGGATCAATGATACTTATATAGAAAGATGTTCCTCCAAGACCAATCTAGTGCCACACTCAAAGGAGATATTAGAATACTTAGAAAAGAGTTATGTGCTGCATATTATAACGAACGGATTTAAGGAAGCTCAGAACTTAAAATTGGAGAAGAGCGGAATTCGTCCCTACTTTAGCGAGGTCATTATTGCAGATGAGGTTGGAATGACAAAGCCGGATCCCAGGATCTTCCATCACGCCTTGGAATCTTCATCTGCGGATCTGAAAGAGAGCATCATGATCGGAGATGATTTTGAAGCAGATGTTCTGGGAGCTAAGAATGTGGGAATGGATCAGATCTATTATAAAAAGGAAGCCAGCGATCATGAAAAGGATGCTGCTACCTTTACCATTGAACACTTAGAAGAGTTGAGAGATATATTATAGAATGGAATTGGAGAAAGAAATAGGGAAGAGTAGAAGAGAGATCGAATGGCTGCCCAATGGAAGGCCTCATTATATCTTTGGTCCATGCAGTGCAGAGAGCCCGGAGCAATTGGATCAAACAGCAGCACAAATTGCCTCCAAGTTTCCCCATGCAATTTTTAGAGCGGGCGTTTGGAAGCCGCGAACCCGACCAAATTCATTTGAAGGAGTAGGATTGGAAGGTCTGAAATGGCTAAGTGAAGTTGGTAAGAAGTACGGCCTTAAGACAGCTACCGAAGTTGCTCAACCTTCTCATGTTGAAGCAGCATTAAAAGAGGGAATAGATTTTCTCTGGATAGGGGCGAGAACAACTGTTAGTCCGTTTTCTGTCCAAGCGCTGGCAGAGGCACTGAAGGGAACAGATATTCCTGTTTTTGTAAAAAATCCACTTCACCCTGAGCTTTCATTATGGATGGGAGCATTGGAAAGATTGAAATCGGCAGGCTTGAAAAGGATAGGAGCCATTCATAGAGGATTTTATCTCGCCGATAATAAGAACTACAGAAACTTCCCTCATTGGGACTTAGCTGTTCAATTGAAGGCCAGGTATCCTGAGATCCCACTGATCACTGATATTAGTCATATTGCCGGAAAAAGAGAGCTGTTGCCTCAGTTGGCGCAAAGGGCCATCAATTTAGACATGGATGGACTTCTCATAGAAACACATCACGATCCGGAGAATGCCTTGAGCGATGCTGATCAACAAGTGACTCCTGGAACTCTAACAGAGCTGATAGGTGGATTGACCTTTAAAACGGTTTCTTCTGACAATCAAGAGTTTCAGAACAAGCTTGATATTTTAAGGGCTCAGATCGATAAGATCGATGAGGATCTGATAGATAAACTAGCCTTGAGAATGGGAATTGCTGAGGAGATCGGTATTTACAAAAAGCAGAACAAGGTGACCATCCTTCAGTTGGAACGATGGCAACAGATCTTGAACAATGTGAAGGAGCAAGGAAATTATCTGGGCTTAGATAGGACTTTTATTGAAAAGCTCTACAATGTGATTCATGATGAATCCATCAGAATACAAACGGATAGTAAAAAGGAACCTTCTGAGGACTAAGAAGGGAATTTTGCTATAATGCTCTTTCCCGAAACTACTTTTTCATTTAACTCTACCGTGATCTCAGCATCCAGGGGTAGGAGAAGGTCAACACGTGAGCCGAATTTGATGAATCCGCATTCGCTTCCTTGTTCAGCTATATCACCTTCTTTTCCGTAAAAGACGATCCTTCTGGCAAGGGCACCTGCTATTTGTCTGAACAAAACGCTTCTTCCTTTTTGATCTTCAACTACAACGGTTGTTCTTTCATTCTCAGTGGAGGACTTGGGATGCCAAGCAACTAAATATTTACCGGGATGGTATTTGAAGTATTTTAATACCCCTGAAATGGGATATCGGTTGCTATGCACATTGATGGGAGACATGAAAATGGAGACTTGTCTTCTCTTTTCATTTAGATGTTCGGTCACCATTGTTTCTTCGATCACAACCACCTTTCCATCACAAGGAGAGAGAATATGGTCTTCATTTTTTTCGATCTTTCTAATGGGTGAGCGAAAGAACTGTACTATCGTCACAAATAGAAATCCTGAAATAACATAAGCCAAATAGTGGACAATTGGGTAATCAGGG
>JAUIGQ010000042.1 GCA_030429925.1 Bacteroidia bacterium
TGGCAGCTATCAGAGCAGCTTCATTACAGATGTTTGCAATATCAGCCCCAGAGAAGCCAGGTGTTTGTTTTCCTAGGAATTGAATGTCAACACTAGAATCTACTTTTAGTGGTCTAACATGTACTTTAAAGATCTCTATTCTTTCATTTAGGTCAGGTAGGTCAACATGGATCTGCCTGTCGAATCTTCCGGGTCTTAATAAGGCTCTATCCAAGACTTCAGCTCGGTTGGTAGCAGCCAAAAGGATCACGCCGCTATTGGTGCCAAATCCGTCCATCTCTGTAAGAAGCTGGTTCAAAGTGTTCTCTCTTTCGTCATTTCCACCTTGTGCAATTCCTTTTCCTCTAGCTCTTCCAATGGCATCGATCTCGTCAATGAAAACGATTGCCGGTGCTTTCTCTTTTGCCTGTTTGAAAAGATCTCTTACCCTAGAAGCACCAACACCAACGAACATTTCCACAAAGTCTGAACCTGACAGGCTAAAGAAAGGCACCTGAGCTTCTCCTGCTACTGCTTTTGCCAATAGTGTCTTACCGGTACCCGGAGGGCCTACTAATAATGCACCTTTTGGAATTTTTGCTCCCAGCTCTGTGTACCGTTTTGGATTCTTTAGGAACT
Organism: Bacteroidia bacterium; assembly: GCA_030429925.1. Lineage (GTDB taxonomy): Bacteria > Bacteroidota > Bacteroidia > Flavobacteriales_E > Vicingaceae > UBA1494. The sequence continues at coordinate 619 of JAUIGQ010000042.1, forward strand.
CTACGATCTCCTCTATCTCTACCTTAGCTTCTTCTAATCCGGCAACATCATCAAAGGATATGTTGACGTTCTTTTCCTTGTCGAACAAAGTAGCTTTCGACTTTCCGATATTGAAGATCTGTGCGCCAGCGCCACCTGCGCCACCGGACATTCTTCTCATTATGAAGATCCAGAACCCTATGAGAATGGCTATTGGCAATAACCAGCCGATCAGTTCTCCTGCCCAATTGCTTCTGCTCTCGTACTCCGGATATACCTTCTTATCTTCTGACAGTCCTTCTTGAACCCTGTTCAGGTCATTGTTGAATTGGTCGATGGTGCCGATCTTTAATACGTAGTGCGGACCTCTGTTTGAGACTGAGCCAAAACCTTCTTGTCTAACATCTTTATATTTCTCTTGGGTAAGGGCTTCCGGCTTGATATAGATCTCAGCCATTGACTCATTTCCGGTGGTTACAACTACTAAGCGAGCTACTTCACCGGTTTTTAGCATATCATCTGCGAATTTTCCCCAGGTGATCTTCTTTTCTCCGCCCCCTAATGAAAATAAGTTCAAACCGATCAGCATCACTCCTATGATAGCATAGATCCAATAGAAATTGAATGATTTCTTTGGTCCGTTCGGTCCGCCCTTAGGTGCGGATCCTTGAGGGTTCTGATTTCCTTTTGTAGATTGATTTTTCTTTTGTGCCATGTTTTTAATTCTCTTCCTTTATCTCTGTAACCTTAGCATCTGCCCACAGACCTTCGAGGTCGAAGTGCGCTCTTTTTTCTCTGTCGAAAATATGGGCAACTACATTTACATAGTCAATTAACACCCATTCCAGATTGCTTGTTCCCTCTGTATGCCAAGGTTTTTCTCCTGTTTGTTCTTGTACTACTTTTACAATAGAATCTTTGATCGCCCCGATCTGTGTTGTGGAATTTGCTTCGCAGATAACAAAATGATCGGTCACAGCTCCATCCAGACCTTTCAAATTTAACGTAACAATATTCTCCCCTTTTTTTTCCTGAATTCCCTTGACAATGATTTCTGTCAATTCGTCGGATTTTACTTGCTTTTTTGTCTTACTCATCTATTGTTTTAGCAATATCTAGCAAAAGTACAGAATTCAATTGCGAATATTAGTTCCTTTGCTTTTCTCAATTCCTTGATTAGATATGGATTTCAGAGATCTTCAATTTAAAATTCATCATTTTGATCGGCTCGATTCAACCAATATTCATGCCCATGAGATGGGCAGAAAAGGGGAGCTTGGGAATTATGACGTGATCTGGGCTGATTATCAAGAAAAAGGCAAAGGTCAAAGAAGTAATGTCTGGGTATCCAACCCCTCTGATAACCTGCTGGTTAGCATTGTTCTTAAACTTGATATTGATGTTCCCAAGGCCTATTTTCTAAATAAACTCGTTGCATCTATCATTTACGATCTGCTTGACAATATGGCAGTAGAGGGCATGTCAATCAAATGGCCGAACGATATTCTGATCAAAGGGGAGAAGGTATGTGGAATTTTGATAGAGAATAGTATTCAGGGCTATCAGATCAATCAGAGTATTGTTGGCATTGGGCTGAATGTCAACCAGCTTGTGTTTCCCGACTTTGAAAGAAGTGCGACATCACTGAATAAGGAATTGGGTAGACAGATCCATTTGAGATCTATCCTAGATGCATTGCTAGACTTATTTAAGAAAAAGCTAAAGCTCTTGTTCGAAGATGTAGAGCAAATAGATGAGTTGTATCATCAAAGGCTCTATGGGAAGGACCAAGAGAAACAGTTTAAAATTGGAAATAATGAAGTCACTGGCCTGATCAGAGGCGTTGATGCAAGCGGTCAATTGCTCCTTGAAATTGAAGGTGAGATCGTGAAGTTTGGAGAGAAGGAACTAAGATTTATAGACTAAGCTGAGTAGCCTTGTCAACCAGCATATTGAAAAAGTTGCTAAGTGGTTTTTCTACCATTAGCTTCATAAATGGATTGATATCTCCTTCAAAATGGATCTGAGCCTCTGTTTCCTTTTCAGCTAATTCATTCAAAAGAATGTCTAAGGTAAAAGTAAAAGGAACTTTTCCAAAAGATTCGATCTTGATAGAAGTTGGCTCGTTTTCTTCAATCCTTTTTAGACCGATCCTTGCCATTCCTTTGATCGTAAACTCACATTGCTCCTCGCTTGATTCCCACTTCTCGATCTTGTCTGACGGCATCAATTTCTCAAAATTGTTCATGTCGATCAAGAAGCTATAGAGGGCTTTGATATTATTGGGGCTTACTTTTTTATCAGTATCTATTGTAGTCATACTAGTACGTTCCAATTGGCCGGGTCTTCCCTCCAATTCTTGAGAGATTCAACATCATCCTTACCAATATAACCTCTCTCAAGCGCTTCTTCGATCAAATGATCATAGTCGCTAAGGCAATATAAAGGACACTTATAATTTTGAAAATTATCCTTGGCCAATTTGAATCCGTAAGTGAAGATAGCAACCATTCCTGCTACTTGGCAACCGGCTCCTCTTAAAGCTTCCACAGCTTTTAGACTGCTCATTCCTGTTGAGATCAGATCTTCGATAACAACAACTCTTTGTCCTGCTTCAACTACTCCTTCGATCTGGTTTTGCAATCCATGTCCTTTTGAACTAGAACGAACATAAATAAATGGAAGCTCCAGCTCTTGTGCTACTAGGGCTCCTTGAGCAATACCTCCGGTTGCAACTCCTGCAATAACATCTACATCACCAAAATTCTCTCTTATGAACTCCGCATACTTCTGTCTGATATATGTTCTAACCTTAGGGTAAGAAAGCGTTTTTCGGTTGTCGCAGTAAATGGGTGATTGCCATCCGGAAGCCCAATGAAAAGGCTGTTGTTTATTTAACTGAATGGCTTTAATTTGCAATAAGAATTCTGCCACTTTATAGGCAGTTTCCGAGTTAATTTTCATAGGCACAAATGTATAAAGTTTTTATCAATGAGCACCTGATTCAACTGACTGAAAATGTGGAATTAAGTCAATTTTCAGAACAAGTTTTCATCTGCGTAGTTCCCAATACAACTGAGATGAAAATGTTAGCTGAATGGTTGCTTAAAGAAAAGAACCAACAACAGCTCATATTGGTTGGAAGTTCCGCAGATCAACTACTCAGTGATTTTAAAACGACATTTGAATACATCGAAGCAGCCGGCGGGCATGTTAAGAATGAAGAAGGCTTAACGTTGATGATCTATCGAATGTCTAAATGGGATCTGCCGAAGGGCAAGATAGAAAAGGGCGAGGCAACTGAATTGGCTGCATTGAGAGAAGTAGAGGAAGAGTGTGGAATAGACCAACTTCAAATAGTTGGAGAGCTAGAGTCAACCTACCATATGTACCAACAAAACGAAAGCATTGTCTTTAAGAAAACATATTGGTACAATATGATCACTACTTCAACTAAGCAACTACTTCCTCAAGCAGAGGAAGGAATAGAAGACGCTAGATGGATGAAGAAGGAAGAGGTAACTGAAGCTTTGAAAAATACCTATCCAAGCATAAAACTGCTACTGATTTAAGTTGCATTCTTCTTCCACTCTCTCCATTAGCTCAAAATCCTCTTTTTGCTTTTCAGTAGCCAAGTAAACTTGATAATACTTTTTGGCCTTTTCACAGTTTTCCACATCCAGATAAGCCATCGTCAACAGTTTTGAAGTCTCAGCCTTTGAGGGGTCTATCATGAAGGAGGATTGAAGTTTTTTGATGCAATCGTCCATATGATCAATGCTGCCATCGGCCTTATGCATTGCCATGCAGCTTTCTCCCAAACTATTTAAAAGCATGGTGCTCTTTGGGTTCAGTTCCAAGCCCTCTCTATAGAAGGCCATAGCCATTTCATACTGCTCAAAATGATAGTATAGTTTTCCATACCCCCAATAGATGTCAGCATTGCTGCTATCCAATAGATAGGCTTGATTGAAATTGATCATTGCACTTTTAGGGTCATCTTCAAGGGCATGGTAGCCGGCCTTAATCATTTGTTTAGATGCTAGCTTTACATTTTTATGTTCCTCAATAGATTTCTCAATAAAGGCTTTGTCTGCGGCTAATTCATCATCAGATTTCTGAGTTTTACCATATTTAGGCAAAAGTCTTTTGTTGATCCTGGCTTCTTGTTGAAATTCCTCATAGCTCATATTTTGAGCACAAAGAATAGAAAAGCTCAGCAATGCAATTACTGTTACTAGAGTTTTCATTTTGATGGTGTTTGCTGCGACTCTTACGTAAGTTCTTTACAAAGGTTGCGCTCGCTTTATGTATGTAATTGATGCTTAGGATAAATAGGTAACTGAAATTAGCTAAGCACAGCTAGGTCTGTTTCCATCTTGGAGAATGTTCAATGATCTCTTTATAGATTGGGCAACTTTCTTCATGCGCCCCGGGTAGATAAGAGGTGCTCATCAAGAATTCGTTAGTGATCTCTCCACCTGTAAATTTGAAGTGTTGCTTGAAGAGTTTTACCCATTGCGCTTTAGAAAATTCAATATTCATGTCAAGCCAGGATGAAAAACTTCCATACTCTTTCTGAAGTTCCATGATCTTATTGGCATTGTATATAGCTGCATTGATCTTTAATTTATTCCTGATGATGGATGGGTCTGAAAGTAACCTTTGAATATCTCTTTCTTGATATGCAGCAACCTCCCTGATGTGAAAGTTTGAATAAGCTTTTCTAAAGTTTTCGGCTTTTTTGAGGATTGTACTCCAAGAAAGGCCTGCCTGATTGATCTCTAAGATCAGCCTTCCAAATAGTTCATTGTCATCATCAATCGGAAATCCATATTGTGTATTATGATAACTGACGTTTGGATCGTTATCATCTAGTTTTAATATGGCTTGACAATAAGACATCCTTTAGTTCCTAGGAAAAGTATTGGATCTCTTATAATTTTTTTGAATTTGATTGTTCTCATCATCCATCCCTTTTATGATCAAAGAAGTTTCATTGACCTCTTTAACCTCCCATTGATCCCTTTTGTCATCATTGATCAGGGTTAGGATAGGACGATGGGCATTCAGATGCCAATATCCTCTTGAGCGATCCTTATCGACCCATTTTCTGTACTCCCTATCCCATCTTAGATACAGAGTTACTTTTGATTCTAGTTCTGTTAAATGAGTAGTGCCATCCTCTTTTTCAGTTTGGATTTGAGAAAGCTCCCACATTCCAACCAAATAATCTTGCATTGCCATAGGGAGCTCGCTTATCTTTTTTAGATATACAGTGACCTCCATTCCTTCCTCTGTTCTTTTCCATACCATTTTGTCTTTTGAGAATGAAGTTTTGAATCCACCAAATTCGTCAGTGATGCCTAGTGAGTCGATAAAGGTCAACTCACCATTATCACTTAAGGAATAGGTTCCACTGGTATGCTGAAGCCAACCATTTCCTGAAGCAAAGCTGCCGTCCTCATTAAACCTCGACCATTTTGAATTGGGGGTCATTTCCCCTTCGCCAACTTGAACTCTTTCAACGGACCATAGACCAATAAATTGGTCCTGAGAATAAGCAGTAAGGATAATTTGACTAAGCAGCAGTAGAAATAAGAAACGCATTTGAGATTATTGGGGTTTTAATGCCTCAATAGCATAAACCATGGGCACTTTGTTATCAAAATTCTTTATTCTGAACTTACCTTTTGAGATCTCTTTGGTATTGGAGAAACAATCATAGGGGGAGTAATTGAATTCTTGAAATTTCTCAATTCTGAATCCTGCATTGATCAAGGCACTCATTACTTCACTTAGAGAATGATTCCAACTATTGAATCTATTTTTCACCTCACTATTCTTATCCGTGTAGGAAGAGTCTTCTGTAGTGATCATTTCCTCATTGAAATAATTGTACTCGATCTTCTGAAATTGATCATCGTACATCCATATAACTGGATGAAATTCAACTAAGATGAGTCTACCACCTGTCTTGGTGAATTGTGCAGCGATCTCTGCCCATTTATCTAAGTCAGGCAGCCAACCTAATACTCCATAGGTTGTGAAAAATAGATCGAATTGTTCATCTAGAACTTGGGGTAGATCATAATAGGAGGTAGTGATGAAGTTAGCCTTAACCCCTATAGTCCTTGCTAATTCCTCAGCTTTTTGAATGGCCTTGTCAGAAATATCAAAAGCAGTTACCTCTCCACCCATTCTGGCCATAGACAGGCTATCTTGCCCGAAATGACACATGGCATGAAGGACCCTCTGACCTTTTATGTTTCCCAAAAGATCTAGCTCTATGCTATTCAGTGAACTTTCACCCTCAATGAAGGCCTTGTTATTATAGAAATCAGAATCATAATGAACCTCAGCTCGATTGTTCCAAGATTCTCTATTTTGCTCGAAAATATCTTTTTCCAACTATTCGGCTTTCTTACAAGTACTCAAGCCGAAAGGCAAGTATAATGGGCAAAAACTAACAAAGGAGGTGAGCACAAGAATGGCTGCTAAGACCAATAGGATGATCCCTACAGTGCCAGTAATGGTCTCCATATAATATAAAACGGCCAATAATGCAGCAAGTACAAGTCTTACGATCCTGTCTGCTGAACCCATGTTCTTTTTCATAACTCGAGGTTTAAATTAAATATTGAATTAAAATTACAAGAAGACTGATCAATGCCAAGCAAAGTAAACAGACTCCAATAAGCTTTAGCAGCTTCTTCCTCATTCCTTTTGCAATTCAGACAAACTTTCTGCTTGAACAGCTTTGGTTCGATTGGTGAAGAATAAGAAAAGGCAGCATATAAATATAAAGAGCAGTAAAAAATAGATCCCAAAATCCTTCAACCAATTCACCATTGCTTCCAGATTGTCCTTGGCCCATAAAAAGTAAGCGATACCAAGCACAACCCCAATGATACCGCTCAGGGAGTAATTCCTGCTCAACTTCAAGCTTTTTATATTTCTCAATAAAGCGGAAATAGCAAAGGCTACTACTACAACAACAACCATGGTGCTGATCAAGCTTAATGCAGATGAACTGATCTCCCATTTGAATAGGGCAATGATCAATAATTCAGACAACAGAATACCGAAGATGGTAGCAGTTCTCATAGAGGATATTTTGATGTACAATTTACGATATTCAAAATTATTTGGAGCTTATAATTGTATGTTTATTCTTTTCTTAAAGAAATTTCGTGATGCTAAAGTAAATTTGAAGCGTGATCCAGCTTGTTTTATTCAAACCTCTATCTGCCAAACTATCTAGAATAGTTTCAACATGTCTTTCACTTTGTGTTTTTTTTAGTTTCTCTTACCAATTGAATGCTCAAAGTATTGAACTTGGGATCGCTAAGTCGAATTTGAAATACGATACCAGTTATATTGAGGCCTTTCCGGATCATATTTCAGGAAGGCTATACTTGTCTAGAAAGTTTACTGACATAAGTTTTGTTGAGCAGGAGGAGAAAAGAGGGATTCATTATAGACCAAATACTACTTTAAATTTGGGAATTGGAGCAACAGTTCGAGGGTTTACCTTAAACCTAGCTTATGGGTTCAGATTTTTGAACCAGAATGAAACTATTGGTAAAACAGAATACTTAGATCTTCAATCTCATATGTATGGCCGGAAACATGTGATTGATTTTTATGGGCAGTTATACAGTGGATTGTATTTGGAGAATACAACTGATCTTTTTCCTGAAATGACAGAACAATCTTACCTGAGACCGGATCTGAGAATCGTAATCTTGGGAGCAACATATTTCAGAGTTTTCAATGACCGTAAGTTTTCCTACTCAGCTTCGTTGGTGCAAAATGAATTTCAAAAGAAATCAGCAGGCTCATTCTTATTGGGAGCAAAGGCCTTTGTAATGGCTGCCGGATCAGATAGTAGCATGATCCCGGTATTTGATAGAGATTCAATGTTCAACGCCTTCATAGGAGTGGATAGACTTAGGACCTACCAGTTTGGACCTGGTGTTGGTTACGCCCACACCTTTATCATGTGGGAGAGGTTCTTTCTCACTCTGTCCTTTGATGTGAATTTTATGATTGGGAATTCAAGATATAGGATTGCCGATGAGGGAGTAACAGAAGAATGGCAAGTGAATACATCAATGGACTTAAGGCTTGCACTTGGCTACAACTCAGAAAAAAGTTATTTCGGTTTGTCTTATGTAGAGGACACCAAGCAAATGCGGTCAGAAGATGGAAATATCAACACTTTTTTCGGTGTGGGAAATATTCGTTTGAACTATGTAAGAAGGTTTGAAATGGGATCTAAGACGAAAGAAGTTATTGATAAATACCTTCCTTAGTTCTCTATCTCATCTAGTCTGAAGATCTTGAAGTTGTCAATGCCCAAATTCTTGCGTACTTCATCGTTCCAGTCCTTTAAAGCATCTCGCTTGGTTCCTCTCTGTACTTCTGAGAAATAGTCCTTTGAGATCGTTCTAAACTCAGCCATCATTTCACGATAGATCATTTCTGCCTCCTGAACATCTTGGATCCCGTCTAACTTGCTATGCAGCTTCCTGCTTTGGATCTCAGCCAGATCAAAATAGATATTCATGAAAACTGTGCTCACTTCATCCTGCTTTATATAATAATAACTCTTATATGGGTCGAAGATGGCTGAGGTTAGATAGTTCAAGCTATCGGATATAAGGTTGAGATCCATGAATAACTGAACATTGAAATTGTATTGATCCACAATGATCTCATTTTCTTGATACACACAACCTTCTTTTGGATCCAAGGGAGGTGGCATTTTTTCCAGTTCCATATCTTTCATGCGAACACGCTCCCCTTTCCAAATGATGTAAGGGTGTTCAAAGAAGCTTTTTCTTTGCGATCCGTCTTGGTATATGGCGTTTCTCGCTCTAATCGTTGACTTCGACCTAAAAAAGGATTCAATTTGTCCGTCCTTATCACTCAATTGAAAAGGCTTGTTCATCCAAAATGCTGAGTTGTAAGGAAGGGCATTTATTTTTCTATAGTCATTATCCAGGCCAATAGGGAATGAGATCTTTGGTAAATAGAATTGTTTATCATAATCAAATGCGTAAAGCAAGGTGTTGGAACTGATCATAAAACTTTCCTCCTCCGATCCTGTGAACTTCAATTGATAACTAAAATCGATCTCCCTCGGATAGGACTTGGAATCTATCTCCACAAAGGTTTTTCTTAGTTTTAGATCCAATTGCTCAAGCTTTCCATCGGGAAAGATGGATTGGAAGGGATGGATCTGACAGTTTTCAGCTTCCATCTCCACTTTTTGAATATTTGCAGTGCTGCTATCTATCCACAGTGTACCTCTAAAAAACCTACCTCCATCATCTCTTGGAATAAAGGAGATCTCATAGATCTTGTTTCCCTTTTCAGTTTCATAGCTATTTTGGTAATCTAATTGATATTCTTTCTTCAATTTTCTCTTGCCGGAACCAAAAGGACTTCCGGGAAAGAAGTTGTTCTTCAGTATCAGTTTGTGCATCATGATGGCCTTGGAAGATTGCATATTGATGAAGTAGCCATTTTCATGCTCTTGCAGCCCAATACGACCATTTTTTATCGACAACTCTTCTAAGTCGTAACCTTTGAATTTGGCATTGTAATATGCTTCTATCATTTCATTGGTCTTCCCATTAATACTAGATTCTTGAAAGTAATAGGTCTTGGCACTTTCCGTATAGTAGGCCATACTTTTCCTTGATCTAGCTACCAATACATATAATAGATCACTCTCTTCTTCAATGTTGATGGTTGGAATATTGAAACTTAAAGCAGACATATTTACTTCTATGTTCTCTTTAATTCTTTCAATAGGAATATTCTGGCTCTTGTACCCCATGAAACTTACAGCAAGAGTATCTCCTACCTTAGCTTGGATCTCAAAATATCCATCAAGATTGGTGGTGCTCAGAACTTGAGGATTGTTCTTTAGGTAGATGTGAGCATAGGGCAAGGCCTTTCCGCTGGAATTATCTATCACTCTCCCTTCTAATGTGCTTTGTTGTCCATATGAATAGTGAAAAATTAGAAAGGACAATAGGAAGAAAAGACCTTTATGAAAGTTGGGTTGCTTCATTATTGGATCACTTGGCCAGAAGACAAGTTAAGTCATGAATTAGCTTCCTGAGCCGATCAGCTGCTTCAAGCTTCTTTCAATATGTTGCGGACCGGGAGCAAATCTTTGAATGATATGACCTTGCTCATCTATCAAATAATAGATCGGTGCAGTTTTTACTTCATACTGCTCTCTTAGCTTGTATTCCTTTCCGGCGTAAAGGAAGGTCCATTCATAGCTGTTGTTGGCTTTTACCTCTTTGAAGATGCTTTTGTCTTCGTCAATATTGATGCTTATAAAATGAACTTGATCTCCGTATTCTTTTTGTAATCTTTCCATCAGCTTTAGCTCTCTCAAGCTTAAAACAGACCAGTTTGCCCAAAATCCCATATAGATCGGCTTGCCTTTCAAATCATCAAGGGAAACCATCTCTGATTTTGAATTTTCAAGTTCAAAGGCGATGGCCTTGCTGTTTTCACTGCTGATCTCCAACTTGGCTCGAACATTAGATGCAGTTGTTCTCAGCTCTTCGCTTGAAGCATTTTTTGCCAATTTGGCTAACATATCAAGATTGCTTTTTTGTTCAATGGTCTTCTTGTGATACACCTCAAACAAACCTTGGATCATATAGAGTTCAGCCAATTCTCTGTCTTCAAAATTCTTTGCTTGCATGCTGAGCTCAAAGGCCTTGTCCAGATCCTTCTCAAACATCATTGCTTTCATGATCTCCGCTCCCTTCTTTGTGATCAATAGTTGCTGGAAATCCTCTTCGTAGAATTGTGAGAAGAAGTTCATATACTCTTTGTGGTTAGGAAGTACCTTTTTTCCTTTTAAATACTCTGTGTAGATCTCCGACTTATCTCTTTGGTTGATGTCTTTCAAATTGGCTAAAGCATAGTTTACATAGATCTTCAAATACTCCGGCTGAGCATAGAACTCTTTCGACTCTTGAGCTTGAATGAAACTATCCAGTTTGACTGTCGCCTCTTTGACCACAAACTCTTTATAGTTTTGACTAAAAAAATCTTGATACTCTTTGTTGAACTTTTTGATCTTCTGATTTAGCTCATCTGCTTTGGGGAAGCTAAATTTCAGATCCAGATACTTTTCAAAAGCTCTGGAAGTATTGGTTTCATCATTATATGAAAGGAAGATATTGTAAACCTGTCCGATCTCTGCAAATAAGCTGGTCTTCTTGTCCTGAACTTCTATGACCAATTGTCGGGTTTGGTCAAGATCGAACTCCAATCTGAATTGTTCATTATTGATCTTCGCTTCTGCCAGATGTTCTTTGTTGAAGGAAATATAGTCCTCTATATAGGCCAGTCGAATATTCTCCCCCTCGAAACCTTTGATCGTTCCTTGGATCACAGTTGTTTCCCCAAAACTGTTCAGGCAAAAAAGGAGAGTAAGGAGGTTGAATAAGATTGGTCTCATCAGATCTTGATGTTTTTGGGGAGGAATTGACTTACTTCTCCGCCGTGTCTGTGAATATCACGCACAATAGTTGAATTTATTGCGGAGTATTCCGGATCTGTGAAAAGAAAGATTGTCTCGATCTCGTCATTGAGGTCTCTATTCATTTGAGCAATGGATCTTTCAAACTCAAAATCTTGTTGATTCCTCAACCCTCTTAAAAGGTATTTGGCACCAATGCTTTCACAATAGTTCACCGTTAACCCTTCGTAGATGTCGGTTCTGATCTTGTCTATTCCTTTGAACGTTTCTTCGATCCAAGTTTGTCGCTGCTTTAGGTCGAACATATATTTCTTCTGGGAATTATTGCCAATTGCAACAATGATCTCATCAAAGAGCGATAATGCTCTTAGCACAACTGCCTCATGGCCTAGGGTAATAGGATCGAAGGATCCCGGGAAAACAGCTACTTTTTTCATTCTTCAATGTTGGCGAAGAAAGTAAAGTTAACATTTCCAAACTTCTTGGCGAACTGGAAGTTAGGATGCTTCTCGAAGTTTTGGTCTTTGCCGTGTTCCAATATGAAATATCCTCTCTCTTTTAATAATGCTTTTTGGAAGCAGAGATCTACTAATTCTTCAGATTCTTTATAGACGTATGGAGGATCGGCGAAGATCAGATCAAACGCTTGTTCTTCTTTACGCAGATACTTCAAAGCATCTGCTTTAATTGTATGTATCTCTGAAATAGAATGCTCTTTGCATACCTTCTCAATGAATTGTAGGCAACTTCTACTTTGGTCAACTGCTTTCAGAGAACTTGCTCCTCTAGATACAAATTCAAAGCTCATATTTCCTGTGCCGGTAAAGAGGTCCAGTATCTTAGTGTTTTCAAGATCAATTCTATTTCTCAATACATTGAAGAGTCCTTCCTTGGCAAAATCTGTTGTTGGTCTTACCGGAAGGTTTTTGGGAGGGTTGAACTTTCTACCCTTGTATTTGCCTGATACTATGCGCACAAGTATTGATTGAATAGATTCCTGTATTTATGCAATGGAATTTGATTCAAGGATTGGGAGTAATTAACTGCATCATTGCGATAGATCAGCTGAGGGTGACGGATATACTTGTAAAGGGTTTCAAACAAAGCTGAGCGTTCCTCTATTTCTCCGGAGATCCTCAATTCAATGTGATTTCTATCAACTTCCAATTGCTCCATTACATAAAGCAAATAGTAAATGAAATCTTCAGCAGTATGGTAGGCGAAAGTATTGAGCAACTGCAGCTTTCCATCCTTGCTGTAAATGATGTCAAAACTATCTCTGGATACATGCAATTCAAGTTCATTTCCCTTCTTGGAGTTCAGAGCAAATGCTTCCAATAGGGGTGCCGTATGGTGAGTGAAATCGATCTTGGGAAAGATTCCCTCCAAGGAATGCTTGAGAATGTCTGGGAGTGCATAAACAATATAAGTACTCAATGCAGTTACCTCATAGCCGTAGCAGCTAAGTCCGCTTTGCTCTCCCATAGAATGATTTAGTTCCAGATAAGAATCGATCTTAGCTGCTTCATATAAAGCAGAAGGAACCAAGGTGTATAGAGGGTCTATTAACGCAAAGGATACAGATTTGAATTTTGCATCCAATCCTTCTTCCTTAGAGATCCTAAGCAATTCTTCACTCAGTTGATGCCAATTGTATTGATTGCTGAACTCCCTTTCTTCTAATCCAACAAATTGCTTGTTTCCGGAATGGAAATAGGCAAAATAGAGAGTGCTTTTGGATGCCTGAATGAACAGACTAAGTTCTTCAGTCCTTCCTTCAAAGGATTGATCGAAAAATCGCTGTTCAGGCGATTTTGTGAGTGACATGGATTATGTTTACCAATTACCTGTGGTGATTGGCTCTGTAAGCGAGCCCACCTTTAGGATATCATCAAGATCTACATTTTCGTTCTTGGTCTTCAATCCTCTGTAGACATCTTCGAATTTGGCAGAAGCTTCAAAAACGTTGACATTGACCTTGTTCTTCTCAATTACGTCTGCCTGCATCTTGAAGGTCTTAGCATCACTAAAAGGGATATATTTCAATGAATCAACTACAACTCCGGTACCTTCGAAGATTGAACTGGCAGGAACTAAGTTGGTATCACGGATCACAATTCCCAATTTAACTGCTTCAACTTCAGTAAGGGTATCAGGAACAGTTCCTATCGCTTTGATGATCACTAATGAATCAGTCTTTAAGAAATGCTCTAACTCCGGAAAATTAGCGGCGTACCTACCCTTTTGAGATTTAAATTCTTTCTGAGCAGTTACAATGTTCAGTAATCTTTCTTGAACAACTTCTCTTCTGTCTTGAGCCATTTTCTTGAATTCGATCTTTTGCTGAATTCCGTTGTAGATCAAATAAGCTAAAATAATGGCGGCAACTGCTAAGGCTATCTGAATGACAATTTTCATCTAGAGTTGATTTTATTTTTTCTGAATTCACAAATCTACAATTTTTTTGTTGCAGATTAAGGTCGCTTTTGGGTTAGCTTTCGGTTAAATTTGATGACATAACCTCTTTCAAATGAGCAGTGAATTCTTAAAGTCTTTTTATTCTTTTTTACCGGACCAACCCACCAAAGATCAAAGAGACCTTGCTGAGAGAATGGAGAGGTTCTTATTTCAACCAACTACCAAGGGAGCCTTTATTATAAGGGGATATGCCGGAACAGGGAAAACCTCTTCCATTGCCGCACTCGTTAAGAGTTTGCCAAAGTTCAAGATCAAAACGGTTTTGCTTGCACCTACCGGAAGAGCTGCTAAAGTAATGAGCTCATTTTCTAGGAAGAGGGCTTTTACCATCCACAAGAAGATCTATCAGAGTGAGAAAAGAAAGGACGGTAGCATCAGTTTGAAGCTATCCAACAATAGACATAAGAATACCGTTTTTATTGTTGATGAAGCCTCAATGATCTCAGGAGATAGCTCTAGCTCATCCTATCAATTTGGAAGGAGCCTCTTGGAGGATCTGATCGATTATGTTTTCAATGATCAAAATTGTAGCTTGATATTTATTGGAGACATAGCACAATTGCCGCCGGTTGGCTCAGATCTCTCACCAGCCTTGGATCCAAAACCATTGAGATCAAGGTTTGATCTTCAATTGAAGGGGGTGGAACTAAAAGAAGTGCTAAGGCAGGCTGCAGAGTCCGGAATCTTGTTCAATGCAAGTCGATTGAGAGAACAGACCTCCAACGCTCATCCTCATCTGAGATTTTATATAGAGGGCTTCTCAGATGTGAAAAGGATCACAGGAGATGAATTGGAGGATGTGCTCTATGATTGTTATCGCTTCAATGGGGTTGAAGACAGCATTGTTATCTGCAGGTCGAACAAGAGAGCCAATCTCTTCAATCAGCAGATCAGAATGCGGATCAAGGGATTGGATGAAAGAATGGCCAGTGGTGATTATGTCATGGTGGTGAAGAACAATTATCATTGGCTGGAAGCTGAAAATCCGATTGGCTTCATTGCCAATGGAGATATAGCTGAAATCTTGAGTATTGGAAATCAAGAGGAGAAATATGGATTCAGTTTCGCTGATGTACAATTGAGGTTGGTAGATTATCATGATCAACCGCCCTTGGATGTGAAGGTGATGCTAGATGTTTTAGAAGTGGATGGTCCATCACTTCCAAGAAAGGAGAACCAGAGATTGTTTGAAGAAGTTTCATTGGAATATGAACATCTAAGTACCAAGCGAGAGAGGATGGAAGCTATCAAATCCGATCCTTATTTCAATGCCCTGCAATTGAAGTTTGCCTATGCTGTTACTGCCCACAAATCACAAGGTGGACAATGGAAGAATGTGATCGTAGATCAAGGGTACATTACTGAGGAAATGATCGATCAGCAATATGCACGTTGGTTGTATACGGCGATTACCAGAGCGAGTGAAAAACTCTTCCTGCTTAATTTTTCGGATCACTTTTTTGAATAGGAGGAAAGAATATAACTTATATTTAAACTATTGGATATAATCTGTGTTTAACTTTCCCATATCAATCAAATTCATATGACCATGAGCAATATTAAATTTAACGGAGAGCCGGCAGAAGTGAGTGGCACTATTCCTCAGCCCGGAACTAAGATCGAAGATTTTACCATTGTCAAGCAAGATCTGTCGGAAGCTAGCCTATCCGATTTTGATGGAAAGAAGAAAGTTTTGATCGTATTACCAAGTTTGGATACAGGAGTATGTCAGAAAGAAACAAAGGAATTCAACGAGAAGTTGGCTTCAATGGACGATACCGTTGGCTTGGTGATCTCAAAAGATCTTCCCTTTACACTAAAGCGCTTTTGTGCTGCTGAAGGAATAGACAATGTAATTCCGGTTTCGGATTTTAGGTATAATGATTTTGCCAATCAAACAGGGGTTGAATTGGTAAATACGCCTTTTAAAGGATTGTTCTATCGCTTTGTGTTCGTTTTGAACAAAGACAATGAAGTAACCTACACAGAAGCGGTAGCGGATATTTCACATGAGCCAAATTATGATGCTGCTTTGGAGGCTTTAGCATCAGCATAGATAATATCTGAAAATATTATAGGTATAGCTCAATCAGTTGATTGAGCTTTTTTGCTTCATTATAGATCGTATAGTGAGTGCCGCCTTTTAGGGTGATGGCCTGGTCTATATTCTTGATGGGGAAGATCAAATCATGGGTTCCATGAAAATGTACAAAAGGGGCCTTTACTTTTTTATTGTACTTCCAATTGGGTAGGTGATTCCAGGCCCATCTGATAAAATCGAGATCTGCTGATTTTAACATGGCATTGAAGAGCTTTAGGCCTTCTTTATCAGTTTTGTCTAAGAAAGGTTTGAAGAAGATCTGAGAGTCGATCACGAACTTGGCAATGGAGTTGGTTTTCATTGGCAACTTGCCCATCCACTCAAAGGTAGCCGGAAGCTCATTCTTGTTTTTTACCGTAGAGATCAGAATGCACTTTTTGATCGGCATCAGATCAGCGATCTCAATACTCATGATCCCTCCCAAAGATATCCCCAGTAAATAGACTTCATCTAGTTGGGGATCAATTCTCTTGGCCAGCTTAGCTGCGTATGCTGGAATGTCATCCTTTGGGTCTGCCTTCTCCCAGTTGAGAAATCTCAATTCTGCATCCTTGATCTTCAGCTTTTGAAAGATCCTTTCATCCTGAGCTAAGCCCGGAATGCAATAGATTACTTTCTTTGAGTTCTTTTCCTCAGACAAACTGCTTCTTAGCTTAGTCAATCAATCGGTTCAACTCTGCACTTGGTCTCATTGCCTTGCTAACCAATTCCTCATTGGGCCAATAGTAACCTTCGATCTCTACTCTTTTTCCTTGAACTTCATTCAAGAAGCTGCCAATAGAAGTTTCATTTTTCGACAGCTCCTCAGCAAGTCTCCCAAACTCTTCTTTTAATTCAGTATCCTCATGCTGTTCTGCTAAGGCTTCTGCCCAATAGAGAGCTAAGTAGAAGTGACTGCTTCTATTGTCCGGCTCACCAACTTTTCTGCTTGGCGATTTCCCATTCATCAATAGCTTTTCAGTTGCATTGTCTAGGGTTTGCGCTAATATATTTGCTTTCGAATTATTGTGCTTGTTAGCCAAGTGCTCTAACGAAACTGCCAGTGCTAAGAATTCGCCTAATGAATCCCATCTAAGATGGTTCTCTTCAATGAATTGCTCTACATGCTTTGGAGCAGATCCACCTGCTCCGGTCTCAAATAAACCTCCTCCATTCATCAATGGAACAATGGAAAGCATTTTTGCAGAAGTGCCCAATTCCAAAATAGGGAAGAGGTCTGTTAAGTAATCCCTGAGAACATTACCGGTAACTGAAATAGTGTTCTCTCCATTCTTAACTCTGGCCAATGTATACCTTGTTGCTTCTTTCGGTGACATGATGTGAATTTCCAAGCCACTGGTGTCAAAATCTTTCAAGTAGGCGTTCACCTTTTTGATCAATTGAGCATCATGTGCTCTACCTTCATCTAACCAGAAAACAGTAGGCCAGTTAGTTGCTCTAGCTCTCTCAACAGCTAATTGAACCCAATTTTGGATCGGTGCATCTTTCACTTGACACATTCTCCAGATATCTCCTGCTTCAACTTCATGTTCAATTAAGATCTTGCCATCCTGATCAACCACTTGAACCTTTCCATCAGCTTTGATCTCGAAGGTCTTGTCATGCGAGCCGTATTCTTCTGCTTTTTGAGCCATTAAACCCACATTAGGAACAGTTCCCATTGTTCTAGGGTCAAATGCCCCATGCTCTTTGCAGAAGTCGATGGTTTCCGCATAAACGTCAGCATATGAACTATCCGGAATTACCGCTTTAGCGTCTTGTTCTTTTCCTTCTGCATCCCACATTTTTCCTCCACCTCTGATCATAGCCGGCATGGAGGCATCAATGATCACATCTGAAGGAACATGAAGATTGGTGATCCCTTTGTCTGAATTTACCATGGCCATCTTGGGACCTTTTTTAAATCCTTCTTCAATTGCATTTAGCAAAGAGGCTTTCTCATCACCCTGGAGTCCATTTTCAATAGCGGCGATCACACTTCCCAATCCGTCATTTGGATTAGCTCCAATACTTGCCAACAATTCTGCCTTTTCTGCAAATAGGTCTGAAAAAAAACTTTTAACCACATGGCCAAAGATGATCGGGTCAGACACCTTCATCATAGTGGCTTTCATATGGACAGAAAATAGAATGCCTGCATCTTTCGCACTTTTGATCTGTTCATGAAGGAATGATACTAAAGCCTTCTTGCTTAAGAAGGTGCCGTCGATCACTTCTTTTTCCAATACCGCAATGCCATCTTTTAGGATGGTTTCATCACCATTTTGGTCAATGTGTTTGATACTAACACTTCCTTTGCTCTCAATGGTCACTGATTTCTCATTGTTCCTAAAATCGTTGGCAGACATTGTAGCCACATGGGTTTTAGAGTCTTTGCTCCAGGCTCCCATGGAATGAGGGTGCTTCTTGGCGAATTCCTTAACAGCTTTTGGAGCTCTTCTATCTGAGTTACCTTCTCTAAGAACCGGGTTTACCGCACTTCCTTTTACCTTGTCGTATCTGCTTTTTATCTCTTTTTCTTCATCCGTTTTTGCCTCTTCAGGATAGTTAGGGATGGCATATCCTTTCGCTTGTAACTCTTTGATGGCTGAGCTAAGCTGAGGTAAAGAAGCAGAGATGTTTGGCAACTTTATGATATTGGCCTCAGGAGTCTTTGCCAACTCTCCAAGTTCGCTCAATGAATCATTCACTT
>JAUIGQ010000043.1 GCA_030429925.1 Bacteroidia bacterium
TGGTGGAATGCCGGTTGGTGCTTATGGAGCAAGTGCTGCCATTATGAATGAAGTGGCCCCGCTAGGAGATATGTATCAAGCGGGAACTCTCTCCGGGAGTCCGATTGCCATGGCTTGCGGATTGGCAACTTTAAAGGAACTCAAAGAACAAGATTACGACAGAGCAGAAGAAATAGGAGCGAGGATAAAAGCTGCATTGGAAAGGTCTGCTGAAAAGCACGGTTTTGAGGTGGTGGTCAATCAGTTCGGCTTGATGGTCAATCCTTTCTTCACTAAGATGGAAGTAAGAGATTTTGAATCGGCCAAAAGTTCCGATACAGAGCTGTTTGCCAGATTTTTCTGGGCGGCAGCTGAAGCCGGTCTCTATCTTCCCCCTTCCCAATTTGAATCTTGGTTTCTCCCTATTGTTATGACAGATAAAGAAGTAGCTGAGGTGGAAAGCAGAATAGAGAAGGCCTTTGAGATATTAAGTAAACAGTAAATCAAGTTTCTCGAGTGGTTCATTATGCTCCCTTCGAGTGCCCTCAGGGAGCAATGATAGTATTTGAATGAGAATCTTGCTGACTGAGGGCACTCGAAGTCAGCATATAAAGAGAATACAAATGACCCAATTCAACGATCGATTTTTAAGAGCATGCAGAAGAGAGCAAACCGACCGTCCGCCGGTATGGTTCATGCGTCAGGCTGGTAGGTATCAAGAAAAATACAGAGAGATCCGCAAGAAGAATTCTTTGGTGGATATCTGTAAAAAGCCGGAAGTCTGTGCTGAGGTAACCTTGTTGCCCATTGAGCAGTTTGGTTTTGATGCTGCCATCGTTTTTTCAGACATCATGATCCCACTAGAACCCTTGGGTATCGACTTTGAATACAAAGAAGGAGTGGGGCCGGTGATCCACAATCCAATCAGGTCAAATGCTGATGTAGAGAAGTTAGGTGGATTGGATCTGGGAACTGACCTTCAGTATACCGGAGAATCATTACAGATCTTGAAAAGAGAATTGAATGTTCCTTGTTTGGGTTTTGTGGGTGCCCCTTTTACCTTGGCCTCTTACATGCTTGAAGGCGGTCCGTCTAAAAGCTATGCCAAGCTTAAGTCATTTATGTATACTCAAACCGATGCTTGGCATTTACTCATGAAGAAATTGGCCCATTCCATGGCCGATTATCTGATCTTTCAGGTGGAAAGCGGAGCCATGGCCGTGCAGATCTTCGACAGCTGGGTAGGGATCTTAAATGTGCAGGATTATAGAGAATATGTATTGCCTCATATTAAGGAAATGATCGCTTCCATCAAGGAAAGAACAGATGTTCCGGTGGTGCACTTTGGTACCAACTCTTCCCATCTATTATTAGACATGAAGGCCAGTGGAGCAGATGTGATCGGTATCGACTGGAAAACGGATATGGCAGCAGCATGGAAAAGCATGAACTATGAAGTAGCTGTTCAGGGAAATCTGGATCCAACTCTCCTTTTCGCCGACTGGTCATTGATCGAAACAAGAGCAAAAGCCCTTTTTGATTCCATGCCGGATCAGCCTGGATTTATATTCAACTTAGGTCATGGAATTCTTCCAAAGACTCCGGAGGAGAATGTGAAAGAGCTGGTGAATTGGGTGAAAGGAAGGGCTATATGAGTGCTCTAAAATTGCGAGTGCACTATAGTGCGCTAAGGTTGAGCTAGCAGCTCATTCTGACTTTAATAATATAAATTTTAGGCACTTTAGCTCACTTTAGTCATTCTAGTGCACTTCTTCTATCACTTCTTCACCACCTTTTTACTATTGAAGAACTTATCATCTATTACTAGTGTAAGAACATAGCTTCCTGAGGCTACTGAACTAAGATCTAGTTCTTTATTGTTCATTCCGGCATCTCCCTTAATGTCTCCTTCCATTGCAATTTGTCCTAGTTCATTGCTTAGCATATAGTAAGCCTTCTTAGGTGTTTTCAGACTAAAGTTGATAGTGAGCATCTCCTCTGTAGGATTGGGGTAGATCTCCATTTGATATGGATTGGATCCATCCATTTCTTCAATTCCCGTTTGCTGATTTCTCAGCAACCAAACTTCATAGATGGTTGGGTCTGCATTGGTCAAGTTCGTTTGATTGTTTGCAAATGGATTGGTGGCTGTACTAAAGATCCCTCCGTAGATATGGCCGACCAATACAGTGTCAGCAATGAAATGATCTAGTTGGAAAATTTCCAATGCTGTATGTGGCGCTTGGAGGTTGGGTATGAACTCAGCGCTGGCTCCTTGAAAGTTGGGCATCTGATTGGGGAGTTGAACTTCTTGTAAACTACTATCGGCAAAGCGGCTCAACCTTGAAATAGTCTTTACGAAGGGTACCTGATTATCTTGGATCAATGTGTTGTTTTGATAGTAATACTGACTCATTCCACCAAAGAAAATAGCATGCATGGAGTTATTGGTGCTATCATAGAATGATGCTTTTGCACTATGGTAATTGCTTAAGTATTGGTTGAATCCTGTTATAGGAAAGTATCCATTGGATGTTATATCTACCGGATATAGGTAAGGAAGGTTCACATTGGTTTGGAACACACCGGAGGAAATAGTGAATCCTTCAGTGCCGTCTGGAAATATTTGGGGTAGTAAGTTGTAATCCCTTCTATGTAAATGAACCGCGTCAGTGATGGCAGAGTAGTTAGAAATGACGATAGAAGTTCCACTATTATTGATCTCAAATTTTCTGATCTGATTGGAATAGCTTTGAGTATAGGTGGGATTTCCCATTGGATTGTATCTGCCGGTAAAGGTATGTCCGCCCACCAGGTAAAAGGTATTTCCAAGCTTATTCAACTGTCCACCGGTTATCGCAAATCTGCTGTCAGTGATCTGTTTGAAATAGGGAGTGATATTCTGTTGGTTGATGATAGCATTGATAAGAGGAGAGACCTGAATAGAAGTAAGATTTGCAAATGTGATGTGATTGTTTGCAGTTGTTGAAAAGGCATAGCCGCCTATGATATACAAACTGTCCTCATCTTGATGGAAGTTCATATTGGTTGATTGCAATTGTTCTCTGATCCCAACCGGTAGACTATTTAATGAAGCCGACCAATATTGTTGTGCTGCTACATCGATCACATAAATGCTATCGTTGTTTTGAGCTAGTGGAAATGCGTTGAATGGCTGTCTGGCATGCAAGCCATCTTTTCTACCTCCGATCACCAACCATTTTCCATTGGCTTGTCCAAATGCATAGGAGTGCAATCCCCTTAATCCGGGAACATTAACTGGAGTGAGTTGAATACTATAATCGAAAGTGGTATTGACTTGAGCTTGAACTCCGGTATGTAAAAGGAGTCCAATGAATAGTTGGCTGATCAGTTTTTTCATAGTAGCAGATTTATATGATAAAGTTCTGCCATTGCCTATGAAGTATGTGCTACTTAGGTTACAAAGGGAAGAAGTGCCTAAAATGTACTAAATGGGGGAGTGCCTAAAGTAATTTTTTCACAAAGGCTCCGATTTAAGGTACACTTCAACAACTCTCAGCCTGACTTTAGCACTTTAACTTTAGGCACTCTAGGCATTTTAGTGCACTCTAGAGCGCTTCCTTAATATCTTTCAAATTAAGCTGCAAACTCACCCTTCCATTCCACTCATTTTTCTCAATGGAATACACAATGTCAAAATGCTTTTCCGATCTGACCAGATCCATCTTGTCTCCCAATCCAAATCCTATGGAAGGATAATATACTCCGGACTTTGAAGGATCCTCTATATCGCATTTCAAATGACCATTCCCAACGATCCTTGTCCCACCTGCTCTTGCTCTTACCCCTCTGCTCACAAACTGTGGACTCATATTCTCCGGTCCGAATGGGGCGAATTGTTCCAAAACCTTGTAGAATCTTGAATCAATGGTTTGGAGATCAAGCTCAGCATCAATTTCCACTTCAGGGGTTAACAATTCTTCTGTGATGCTTGCAGCGACTACCTCTTCAAATCGATTTTGAAAATCTTTTAGCTGTTCTTTTTGCAGGGTCATGCCCGCTGCATACTTATGTCCGCCGAATTGTTCCAGCACATCCTCGCACTGACTTAAGGCTTCATACACATCAAACCCTTTGACCGATCTCGCAGATCCGGCTAGTTTGCCGTTGCTTTCCGTAAGGATGATGGTTGGTCGATAATAGGTCTCAATACATCTGGAAGCTACAATCCCGATCACTCCTTTGTGCCAATCTTCATTGTAAAGCACTGTGGTTTTCTTTCGGATCAATTGATCGTCATTCTCGATCATTCTCAAGGCTTCCAAAGTGATGCTTTTGTCTAACTCTCTCCTATCGGTATTGTGATTGTCGATATGCCGACTGGCAGATTGCAGTTTTTCGGCATCATTTGCCAAGAGCAATTCTACTGCTCTCATTCCACTTTCGATCCTTCCTGCCGCATTGATCCTGGGAGCTAGGGTAAAAACCACATCTGTGACTGTCAGTTCCTTCTTTTTTACCTTGGCCAGATCTAACATGGACCGGAAAGCGGGAAGAGGATCTGAATTCAACTTTTGAAGTCCATAGTAACAGAGAATTCTGTTTTCTCCTGTAATAGGAACGATATCGGCACAAATGCTCACCGCCAGAATATCCAATAAGGACCAAAGCTCCTTTTCTTCGATCTCATTTTCAATAGCCAAAGCTTGCATCAGCTTGAAGCCAACTCCGCAGCCCGACAATTCTTTATAAGGATATTGGCACTCCTTTCTTTTGGGATCGAGAACAGCAATCGCCTCCGGAATCTTCTCTCCCGGATTGTGGTGATCGCAAATGATGAAGTCAATTCCCTTTTCCTTGGCATAGGCAACCTTTTCAATGGCTTTTATCCCGCAATCCAGTGCAATGATCAAACTGATCTCATTGTCGGCTGCATGGTCGATCCCTTGAATGGAAATGCCATACCCCTCCTTGTATCGGTCGGGGATATAATAAGTCAGATTTGTGTAATAACGACTTAAAAAGGAGTAGACCAGGGCGACAGAAGTAGTGCCGTCCACATCATAATCACCGTAGATCATGATCCGCTGCCCTTGATCCATGGCTTGAAGGATACGTCCAACCGCCTTATCCATATCCTCCATCAAAAAAGGATCATGCAGTTTCTCTAAAGAGGGGCGGAAGAAATCCTTTGCCTTTTCAAAATCATCAATACCTCTTTGGATCAAAAGCTCGCAAAGTACTTCCGGTAGTCCATTCAGTTCTTCCGAAAGCTGCTTAACCAGCTTCTCATCTGCCTTCTCCTTGATCGTCCATCTTTTGTTCATGTGATAGTAGTAACTTTCTCAGTGTTCTCAGTGCCTTCTCCCTGTCCTCAGTGACCTACTCTTGTATTGGAAATCCTTCTATTGGAACCAAGAACCAAGAGACAAGAACCAAGAAAATAATCTAGCTTTCCGCATCTAGCCTCCAACTTCCTGTTCTGAAGTTAGGGCTAAATTATCAAAACCACAATAGAGATTTCTTTTGTTGATTCGTTTCCTGCTAACAAATTGAGCATGCTTATTTTTGGAAAATGGAGAAGGTGAAAGAGATTGAACTTCAGCTTGAAAGATTATTAAAGGATGGAAAAAAATGCTTTGCTACTTCCTCCTTTCAATCACACAGCATACCTCTGCTTCATATTATTAGTAGAATTGATAGGAGTATTCCTGTTTATTATTTGAACACTGGCTACCTTTTTCCAGAGACCTTATCATTCAAAGATCAACTTTCAGAGATGTTGGGAATGGATTTCATTGGATTGGAATCAGCCATTCCAAAATTGCAACAGAGAGATTCCAACGGAAAACTCTTTTTTGCCTCTGATCCTGATTATTGTTGTTATTTGAACAAGACCCAACCTTTAGAACCCATATTGGCTTCAAAGGATATATGGATCAATGGGATCCGCGCCGATCAAAGCAAGACCCGTGCAGCCATGTCGGAATTCGAGGAAACCCCTCAAGGAGCTTTGAGATATCATCCCATGCTGCAGTGGACTTCCAAAGATATATGGGAGTATAGAAAAAAATTCGGCCTGCCTTCTCATCCTTTGGAAGAGAAAGGCTATTTAAGCATAGGATGTGAACCTTGTACGAGAAAAATATCAATGGAATCCGATGAAAGATCTGCTCGATGGTTTGGGATGAATAAAGTTGAATGCGGATTGCACACAGATCTAATAAAGAAATAAGCATGAAGATCTTGATCACAGGTGGAGCCGGATATATCGGTACAGAGCTATTACAAAAGCTGAGTTCAAAGGCTGAAATTTCCGAGCTCATTGTCTATGACAATTTGAGCAGACCCAATAGGAACTTATTCATTGGAGATCAGAAGATGGGAGGGAAGATCCGCTTTGTGCAAGGAGACCTTTTAGATTCACGCAAATTGAGACAATGTCTTCAAGGAGTGGATCTGGTCTACCATTTGGCTGCCAAGGTTACCACTCCATTTGCAGATCAAAATGCCCATCAATTTGAGCAGATCAATCATTGGGGAACAGCTGAATTGGTTTACGCCCTGGAAGAAAGCAAGGTGAATAAGTTAGTGCATCTCAGTTCAGTATCTGTTTATGGATCTACAGATGATAAAGTAGATTCCTCAGCTCCTTTGAATCCACGAACATTTTACGGCATTTCCAAGATGAGGGGAGAAGAGCATGTACTCCGACTCATGAACAAAATGGATGTTTCTATCATTCGTTGCGGTAATGTTTATGGATATAACAAGAGCATGCGCTTTGATGCAGTGATCAATCGCTTTATGTTCGATGCTAATTTTAGTGGACGTATCAGTATCAACGGCAGTGGAGAACAGAGCAGACCCTTTATTCATATTTCTAAGGTTGCGGAAGTTTTAGCAGCCATGACCAATTCATCCTTGAAAGGGGGTACTTACAATTTGGTAGAACACAATATGGCCATTGGAGAAGTGGTTGAGGCTATTCGCCAGTTCTATCCGATGCTAGAAATGCTTTTTATCAATCAGCATATGAAGATGAGGCAGTTGATGGTGAAACCATCAGAAGAGCTGAATTCAATGATCTCGCTCAAGAGGTCATTTGCAGAGGAGTTGAAAGATTTTAAAGAGGCATTTACATTCTAGCACTCCAATCTTTAGTTGCACAGAGTTACTCCGAGGATATCTCACCTTGCTTCGCCGAAGCTTCGCGAAGGCAAGGAGTTTCACAGAGATTATGCTATAGTGAAGACTTCCATTTAAACTTAAGTCGATTAATAACAACTAGCTTCATTTTTATAAATTGTTTAAGTAGGCAGTTAGAGTAGCATCTGTAGTTTGACTTAAACTCACATCAATTGTTGCACTTGAAGTAACTGTTCTTGTTTCCGTATAACTGAACAGTTGACTATTAGAATTTACTGCTATCATTACAATTTTAACTATGGAACCATTTGGTATAATACCGGAAGTTCTATTGTATACTTGCATAACCCCATCTGTTCCTGTAAAGTAAATGAATATACCTACATTGCTTAAGTCATCAACAGAAGAAGTAAATGAAAGTGTGTGCCCACTACCTGTTCCAACTTGATAGCCGGCATTGATCCATCCAAATTGAGTGGTCATTCCTTCATAACCATAGGGAATAATGTTGAAAGAGTTAGAAGTGTTTATCCAATCTATGTAACTGCCAGAGGTAACTCCTCTATACATTGTCATATTGCTATCAGGTGCTGAATTTGGCATCCAAAAAGTTAGTGGACAAACTAAGTTTAGATCTTGATTATTTTTCGTTGATCTAATTCTAATTTCTCCATCTGTTGCCATTATATTGCCACTAGCAACTGTTGGCATTTGCCAATAGATCATATCTGCTGGAGTGTACAATTCAACTAAAAATATAGAGAAAGGATAATCTATCGTATCTCCATTTGCATCTCTAAAACAGTTTTTCCCAGCCCCAAAAATCTTTGTTCCCTGATTTCCTGTAATAGTATCATTACTGGGTCCAGTGATCACAAATTCTTGTTCTTCTTGTTTTTTTGAATCTAAATAAGAATTGACATCAGAATATTCATTTAACTCCTCCTGAGGAGTTTCAATTCTATCTTTTTTACAGCTAATAGTTGAAATAATAACCATTAGTATTAGAGCTATAAAAGGAAGCAGATTTCTATTTTTCATGATATTTTAATTATATGCAGGACAAGAGACTTTTCTATTAATATTTCTTTCATCATTATTACAACCAAAGATGTATACCAATCCTACTTGAAGATGACTTTCTTGAAACTTAAAATTGTATCGTTGTTCTATAAAGGGCCGCAAGCAGCCATTGGTTGTGATACCCCCTCCACCTTCTAAATTCCAGTTTGAAGTGGTAGCTCCTTCCAGTGGAGATGAGCTTGCATTGATCCAATGGTTGTATCCAGAATGAGCTAATAAATAAAAGTTTAGCTGATTTGTACGTATTACCTTGGCTTCAACACCAAGTCCAAGAGTCCATTCAGAAATTGTGCCTAGGAAAATCGAATAATAAGAAAATTGAGGTATTAAACTTATTCTGCTATTCGGAAACACATTTACTCTAGCACCTACACCTGAGCTTTCTGATTGGAAGTTGTATAAGCCAGAAACACCAGCACCAATATTTTGATTGAACCCAAACAATGGGATTAGCAACGTGATGAAAGCTAATACTAGATTTTTCATTTTAAATAGTGTACAATGCTTCTTTACGTAGGAAATGGTTGCATTGTTCAATACATACTATTGAGTAGTTGTAGAAAGAATAACAGCTGAGTTGCTCCGAGGATATCACACCTTACTTCGCTGAAGCTTCGCGAAGGCAAGGAGTTATGCAAAGAAAGTTCGATTTTACTTTTTGACGGTGAAAGAGGCAGTCAAACCAACACAAAAATTTCTTGGAAGCCTATCAACACCAAAAATAGCTCTAGAATGTTTGCCTTTTTCTTCTAGAATTTTGACGAATAAATCAGATGCTCCGTTAACTACTTTCGGAGATTCGTCCCATTCTCCACTTGCTTGAAAATAGGCATCAATATGATTCAGGCCTACTATTTTTTCGAAACCAACTTTGCTTTCAATTTGTGATAGCACATTCAAGGCACAAAGTTCCATTGCCTGATATCCATCTTCTGTGGTGAGTGTATCTCCCAGTCGACCAAGAAAAAGGAATTCGTCATTTTGTATTGGAAATTGGATGGCAACATAAGCAATGTTGTCACGAATATTTACTGAAACATAGTTGCCACCGGGAGTAGTTGCAGCCGGTAATTCATAACCAAAATGGTTCAAGTTTTCTTTTGGAGTCATAGGTGATTTTACTAGTCTTTTCTCCTTGTTCTTTTCTCTTGAATCTTTCCCTCAACTACGATTACAATTTCACCTTTCAATGTATGTGTCTCATAATAATTGATCAACTCAGAAAAGGTTCCTCTAACTGTTTCCTCGTGTAGTTTGCTCAACTCTCTGCTTACGGATGCCTGTCGCTCTCCAAAGAACTCATGGAGTTGTGTTAAGGTCTTGATCAGGCGATGTGGTGATTCATAGAAGATGATGGTCCTTTCTTCTTCGGCCAAGAATACCAATCGGGTTTGTCGGCCTTTTTTATGAGGAAGAAAGCCTTCGAAAACAAATTTTTCGGCCGGCAATCCGGAATTGACCAAGGCAGGAACAAAGGCAGTGGCACCCGGCAAGCATTGCATATCTATTCCCTCCTTAATACATTCCCTGCCCAATAAAAATCCGGGATCGGAAATGGCCGGCGTACCCGCATCTGTGATCAGGGCCATGCTTTCTCCACTTTTTAATCGTTCTACCAATCCTGCTGCAATCTTATGCTCATTGTGCTGGTGATAAGCTTGAAGTGGCTTGCTGATCTCGTAGTGTTTTAAAAGTTTTCCGCTGGTTCTGGTGTCTTCGCAAAGAATGAGATCTACCGACTTCAACACCTCTATGGCTCGAAAAGTTATATCAGCCAAATTGCCAATGGGAGTTGGGACGAGGTAGAGCATGATGGGAAAATTACGAATAGAAGTTTAGTAATAATAGACGTAGAGAAAAGTGCCAATGCTAATGAGTGTTGCATAGAAGTAGGATGACCACCATCCTGCTTTTTCTTTGATCCAAAAGTAGATCGAGAAGATGGGAATTAAAATAAAGGAGCCCAGCATAAAGATCCACAGCAGTTCGTAGATCACTCCGATAATTGCATATTCATAGACATTAAGGTTCATAGCAATGAACCAATAAAAAGCAGCGAGCAAACTTGAGAATAGAAGTACCCTTCCCTTAGTGATGATGAGGTTCAAACCCTTCAATTTTCTTTATCGCCTTTATTCTTATTCTTTTGATCAAATGCCACTGCCATGGCTATTCCTACGCCTGTTCCTACTGCTATCCCCATGGCAATATCATCCATAGCCACACCAATTGCCACACCAATAGCGGCTCCTAGAGAAAGGCCATAAGCAATATGGTTTTTCATATTTTCCTTCTTTTCGTAAAGGAACAAAATAAGATCAACTCCTTCAATCACTTTACATTTCTGAATTAGACTTTCTGCTTATTTCTTTTCTTTGCAGCATGCAAGTTCAACTCTCAGCGGTTATTATCACTTTCAATGAAGAAAGGAATATAGGTCGTTGCATTGACTCCCTTAAGTCGGTTGCTGATGAGATCCTAGTGGTAGACAGTTTTTCAACGGATAGAACCGAAGAGATCTGCAGAGAAAAAGGAGCTCGATTTGTAAGCCATGCTTTTGAAGGACATATTGAGCAAAAGAACTGGGCAAAAGGGGAGGCTAAATTCGATCATGTGATCTCCTTGGATGCTGATGAAGCTTTGGATGAAGAACTTCAAAGGAATATTACCCAGATCAAGAATGATTGGAAATGTGATGCCTATAAGATGAACCGACTCACTAATTATTGCGGTCATTGGGTTAGGCATTCGGGTTGGTATCCCGATACCAAGATCCGCTTGTTCGATAGAAGAAAGGGTGATTGGGGAGGAAGCAATCCTCATGACAAATACATTCCTCAAGCCGGTGTGAAGGTTAAGTGGATTTCAGGAGATATTCTGCATTACTCCTTCTATACAAGAGAGGAGCATTTAAAGCAGATCGATAAATTCTCAACCATTGCAGCCAATGCTTTATTTAAGAAGGGAAAAAGATCCAACATCATCAAAAGATACATCAACCCAATAGCTAGATTTGTCAAAGCTTTTATCATCCGACTTGGATTTCTCGATGGGAAAGCCGGCTTTGATATAGCACGCTATTCTGCCTATGCCAACCACCTTAAATACAGTAAACTTCAGAAGCTACAGTCCGTAAAAGGTAGTGCTAGTGATGAGTAAACGGATCTTACATATTTCTACCCCAAAAAGTTGGAGAGGAGGTGAGCAGCAACTGGCTTATCTTTTGGATGAGTTGAAGGGAAAGTGTGAGAATTTTGTGATATGCACAGAGGGCTCTGAAATGGAGGCCCACTGTAAGACCAAAGGATATAAATATTTAGCGGTCAAGAAAAGATTTAGTCTCGATCCACTATTTGCCTCCTCTATCAAAAGCTTTAGTCAGGAAATGGATATTCAGTTGATCCATACTCATGACTCCCACGCTCATAGTTTAAGCATTCTTGCGGCTAAGCTTTTTGGAAATGAAGTTCCAATTGTAGTTAGCAGAAGGGTAGATTTTCCAATTGAGAAGAGTTGGTTCTCACACTATAAGTACAATCATCCTCTGGTAAAAAGAATCCTTTGTGTGAGCAAGGAGATTGAAAATATAACAGCTGAAGGATTGAAGGATCCTTCTGTTCTAAGGACAGTATATTCAGGTATTGACCTTAATAAATTCTCAGCTCGAAGCGGGAAATTGAGAAAGGAATTAGGGATCAGCAATGATACCTTTCTGGTTGGAAATACTTCCGCATTGGCCGACCATAAAGATTATTTCACTTTTGTCGACGCTGCTGAGCTAGCTTTGAAAGAAGATCCCAAATTGATCTTCTTGATCATCGGTAAAGGACCTAAAGAAGATGAGATCAGCAGTTATATTAGAGTGAAAGAGTTGGATAAGTCCATCAGAATGGTCGGTTTTAGAAAGGACATTCCTGAGATCCTCGCCGACTTAGACCTCTTCATGATCACTTCTAAAACAGAGGGCTTGGGCACTTCAATCTTAGATGCCTTTGCCTGCAAGGTGCCGGTGCTGGCAACTGAGGCAGGTGGAATTCCTGAGTTGGTTGAGAATGAAAGAACAGGGATTCTTTGCGAGGTGGGCGACAAGCGTGAATTGTCTAAGCAATTGCTCAGGTTGAGATCCAATGACGAACTTCGAAAAGAGCTTTCTGAAGGTGCCCTCTTAAAAGTAAAAGATTTCTCTAAAAGCAAGACAGCCGAGCAAACTTTAGCGATCTACTCTGAGCTTTTAAGCTGATCGATCCCAAGTAATAGGATAGCGTTAAAGAAAGAAAAGTAGGTTACCCCGGCTTGGGTTTCTAAAGTGTCTTCCGTGAAAAAAGACAAGAAGGCGATAATAAAGAAAACGGGATAGAAGGAATTTCTGCTGGACTTTAATGGCTTGAATAGAAAATAGAGAAAGTAGATAAATCCTCCTATTCCAAGGCTCAACCAAAAGGTCAGGAATTGATTATGAGCTCTCCTTCTGCTTTTTTCACTCAATGAACTTTTGTCTAAATGATATTGAAGTTCAAATGCTTGAGGAACATCCCCTGTGCCCACACCGGTCCATGGATCTTTCTGAATGATCTTCCAAGCAGTTTTCCAATACTCCAGTCTCATTCCCAGAGAATAACCTTCAGCATATCCGAATTCACTATAGGTTTCCAATTCGTAAAAAGTACTGTAGATCCTGTTTTGTATTGGGAGGTGGCTCAAATAGTATTGATTTGGCACTCCCTCTTCAATTGCTTTGATCTCTTCATCGTTTAGTTGAGCGATCCCTTCGGCATCCTTCGTAAGTCCTTTAGAGGAAAGGTATCGGATGAGGGTTTGAAAGATAGAATGGCCCTTTTTCCCCACTCCTTCAAAATCGAATTCACTCCTTTTATTCCAACTTTCTTTTAATTCCTTTTTCTGAATGTATCGCCAGATGAATACGCCATTCTCCTTTCTCTTATCATTCATCTTGTGCATATATGGATTTCCCTTTGAGCTTGTTTTCTTGCTCAATCTTTGATCATAGCTCATTTCCGGCATCGACTTGAAGTCTGAGTATATCTTTTTGATGAAGATAAAGCCAAGTGAAATGGAGAGAATAAGGAGAATTCCCCCACCTACCTTCAATTGCTTGCTTCCTCTTTCCATTAGATATTTGATCAAATAGGTGGCAATTAAGATAAGTCCTATTCCCAGAGCAGTGTATAGCTCTAGAATTAGCAGGGAGGAAAAGAGTACGATGGATAGTATTAAGAGAACAGGCCTATATTTTTTGCCATATAGGTTTGAATAGTAAATCGACAAAGCACTACCTATCAATAAGTTAAGTCCGTATCGAATATGAGAGATAAAGATGGAAAGCTCTCTTTTATCCTTGATCTCTGTGTCGCCTATCAGTCCAAAAAGTTTACCCAAGCTTGCCAAGTAAAGGAAGAAAAGGCTAATTAAGTAAACAGCCAAAACGATCTTCCATTCTTTCTTATTTAGCTTATCGCTACTGCCAATTACAAAGGGCAAGATAAAAAGCGGAATTTTAACTCTTGCATCCTTGATGGCATAATCGAAATTTTCTGTCCATAGAAATCCCAGAAGAACCACCAGCCAGATAGAGATGAGCAACTGGACTCTCCGATCGTTCTTGATCACTTGCAACTTTTCCAAATACCTGCCTTCCAATAACCAGTTTCCACCAATAATGAACTGTCCGATGCTCATTAGCGCATTGGACCATCCTAAGCCACAGGCCAAGGTCATTAGGCCTAATAAATATAGGTTGCGATGCAGCAGGCTTAACTGATGCTCAGAAAGAGGAAGAAAGGCTAGGGGCCTCATTTCTTATTGTTTTCGGTTGAAGTTGTCCCTGCTAGGATCTGTTCATATTCCGACTTGTTGTTCAACACTTCCTTGGCTTTCACTACATCCGGATCGTCGTTGAGAGACTGCTCTATTCTTCCGTTTTGAAAATAATACCTAGAGACGATCTCATTCTTTAAGATCTGACTGATCTCATATTTGAAGTGCTGAAGATCATCCTTTTTCTCGGCGTTGATCTTTGCTTCCAAGTCCTTGAATTGCTTGTCAATTCTTTGATAATACTCCTCCTTTTCTGCAGTTTTCTTCAACTGATCCAGAAGCTCCTCGCTCTTGGTTGAATACTCATAGGTCTTATCATCTAAGTATTTTACAAATTCCTGATAGGTTTCATCACTTAGTTCAAATTTGGACGGACTTGCAATGGTATCGTGCTTCAATGAATAGATGGTTGCAAAATTGAAAATATGCTGATTCCCAAGTAATGAGGCAGAAAGCGGACTTAGTTTTTCTTGTGGCGTTCTAATATCTGGTTTGATCCCTTTTCCGTCAAATACCGTCCTTTTGCTAACCAAGGTCTTAAAGTTCGAGATCATGGAGTCAGGAACATTTTCTGCTTCTCCATTCTCTGATTTGTGAGAATAGTCTACCTTCTGAATACATCTTCCTGAAGGGATATAGTATTTAGCTACGGTTACTTTCAATTGAGCATTGTAACTAAGCGGTCTGGTTTGTTGAACTAATCCCTTTCCAAAAGTTTGTCGTCCCAGAATTACAGCCCTATCATGGTCTTGCAGTGCTCCGGAGACGATCTCTGATGCAGAAGCAGAGTTTCCGTCTACTAATACTACAATGGGAATTTCAGTATCAAGAGGTTCCTCTTGAGCAAAGTACATAGCTTCCCACTCTTTCAATTTTCCTCTGGTTTCAACGATCTTACTTCCTTTTGGAACCACTGAATTAACGATCTTAACTGCTTCTATCAAAAGTCCTCCGCCATTTCCTCTGAGGTCGAAGATCAATTGCTCCATTCCTTCTTCCTTTAGCTCTTTGAAGGCCTTTTTGTATTCAGTAGAAGCTGTTTGAGTAAAGCTGATCAATTTGATGTAACCGGTTTTCTTATCAAGCATTCCGTGGTAAGGAACATCTTGCACTTTTATGTTCTCTCTGATCACCTCGATCTCCTTTTTTTCTTTTCCTCCAACCGGCTCAACCAGGAGTTTTACATTCGTTCCCGCTTGACCTTTGAGGAAGTCGCTGATCTGAGAAGTATTCTTACCCTTTATACTTTTTCCATCGATTTCCAGGATCTTATCTCCTGCACGAAGTCCCGATTTGAATGCAGGGAATCCTTCATAAGGTTCGGATATAACAACGAAATCGTCTTCTTTATGAATGAGTGCGCCAATCCCGCCGTACTGACCGGTAGTCATGAACTTATAATCTTCTATCTGTGATTCCGGAATATAGTTGGTGTAAGGATCCAAAGACTTCAGCATGCCGTCTATGGCCGTTTTCATTAATTCCCCCGGCTTTGTATCATCAACATAATAGGTATTGAGCTCTTTGAAGAGAGTGCTGAAAATGTCTAGGTTCTTTGATACTTCAAAATAGTAGTCACTAAAGCCGTATGAGAGAAAAGATGCAGCTCCAATGCTTAGGGCAACGATGGTAAGTTTTAATTTCTTCATTTTTTCTTTTTAGGAACGGGATCATATCCATGACCTCCCCAAGGGTGACAACTTAAAATTCTCTTAATTCCAAGGTATAAGCCCTTTAAAGGTCCGTGGATCTTCAATGCTTCTACTGCGTACTCTGAGCAAGTGGGCTGGTATCTGCAATTGGCACCCAACAACGGAGATATTGTATATTGATAGATGCGGACAAAAAAGACCAGAATACTACTGATTATCTTGCTCATAGATACGAAGCAAACGTTGTAAAAGTAAGATTATTTTGCCCTCAATCTGTTTGTAGTCCTGGATTTCATCAGCAATATAAACCGGCATAATCATCAGACAATGACCCTTTTCGGCCATTAGATTTTTCAAGGGAATTTGGTTCAGTCGATAAGCTTCTCTAATTCTCCTCTTGATCAGATTCCTGTCAACTGCCTTTTTGAATTTCTTTTTGGGAACACTAACTCCGAATAGGAGAGGTGTATCACTGTTATTTTCTTTCAATTGATAATACAGCTTGATGGGGTGAGCAAATTCACTTTTCCCATGGGCGAAAAGGTGCTGAATATCATCCCTTTTCTTCAGGCGCTCATTTTTATTCAGACTGTATCGCATGCTGCTAGCTAAGAAAAATTAAAGATAAAAAAAGGGCATCAGAAAAACCGATGCCCTTTCTATTATGAGTTAAACAGCTTATTTCTTGTTCGACTTCTTAATGTATTGCTCTAGAGCCATGGTCATTGAAGGTGCTTCCGGCTTAGGAGCAGCAATATTGATCTCCAATCCCGCTTGCTCGGCAGCTTTGGCTGTAGTAGCTCCAAATACGGCAATTCTTGTATTGTTCTGCTTGAAATTCGGGAAGTTCTCAAAAAGTGAAGCAATCCCAGCAGGACTAAAGAAAACAAGTACATCGTAGTTTACATTCTCTAGATCAGAGAGGTCACTGCAAACTGTTCTGTACAACATAGCTTTGTCAAACTTGATATTGTTTTGCTCTAAAGTATCAGGAATTTCTTTCTTCAAGATATCTGAGCATGGAAGTAAAAAGTTTTCTCCTTTATGCTTTTTGATCAATGGCATAAGGTCCTCAATTCTTTGTCTACCATGGAAGATCTTTCTCTTTCTATAAACCACATACTTCTGAAGATAGTAGGCAGTAGACTCAGAAATACAGAAGTACTTCAAGCTATCTGGCACATTGTACCTGGTTTCCTCAGCAATCCTGAAAAAGTGGTCTACGGCATTTCTACTTGTGAAAATGACAGCGCCATAATCGGATAAGTTTACTTTTTGTTGTCTAAACTCTTTAGAATCAACTCCTTCAACATGGATAAACGGCCTGAAATCAACTTTTACCTTGCAATTCTCAGAAAGATCATAATAAGGTGATTTTTCAGTTTCCGGCTCCGGTTGTGATACTAAGATGGTTTTAACTTTCAAAGCGGTTAGATTTTATAGTTTTTGTTAGTATTTTAGATGCTATTACCAGTTGTTTTCCAGGCCTTTGTATATCAAAAGCCATGGTAAAATTTCGAGGGTGCAAAGATACAAAATTATAAGTAACAGATGCTTCCCCTCTGATCTCCCAATTGCAAAACCTATATATGTTTGAAGAGCTAAGAACACTAGCAGGATTGCGAGACTTATGTCGAAAAGGATTTTTGCTGATATGGGGGCATAGATCAAAAAGATCCATAGGATCAATAGCAAAACACCCATCAATTTAGTGTATAAGTTAAGCTGAAATATATACTGATTGAACAATTCTTTTTCCTCAAAAAGCCAAGCGCTAAATTGGTAGAGAACATACTTCCCAATAAAATAGATCAAGATGAAAAGTGAGATGCTTTTTAAGAGCATTGAAAACTCCAATTCCGGCCTTAGGATATTCAAACTCAATGAGTAGAACATAGGAAAGAAAAGAGTGAAGGTGATCAGAAGTAGGATATTTA
This sequence comes from Bacteroidia bacterium, assembly GCA_030429925.1. GTDB lineage: Bacteria > Bacteroidota > Bacteroidia > Flavobacteriales_E > Vicingaceae > UBA1494. The sequence goes on from JAUIGQ010000043.1 coordinate 17,618, forward strand.
CCGGATGTGAATGTACCTTCTCATATCGGATGATCTGCTTTGAGAGTTTCCAGTTGAAGAAAACATTTACAAGCAGTAAGAATCTCCTTCTGTAGAATGCAAATATCACAGCTAAAAAGCTCACCCCGATCAAGGATAGAAGCAAGAAGCCCAGTCCATATTCTATATGATGTTCCTTCCCCTCAAATCTGTATACATGCTTAGAAGGTAGTTCAATTGTTGAGATCTCAGCGGCGAAGTCTCGAATCTCCAGCTTTTTCTCGTATTGCTCACTATGAACAAGCATGGCCTTCCCATGATTAGGGTCGCTTATATAAGTATAGCTGCTGTCTTGAACCACAATAGAGATTTACACAAAATTACGCTTATTGATTTTGTGTGCATTCATGGCAAAGCTTCTCTTTATGACTACTTTTGCCCGAAATATTGATCATATGAAGACAGATAATTTTCAATCTCCTGACTACTATAATATTGATGACCTACTTACTGAAGAGCACAAGCTGATCAGAAACTCTGTTCGCGACTGGGTGAAAAAGGAAGTGAGTCCGATCATTGAGGAGTATGCTCAAAAAGCAGAGTACCCTATAGAATTGAATAAGGGAATTGCTGAGCTTGGAGGGTTTGGTCCTTATATTCCTGAAGAATATGGTGGTGCCGGATTGGATCAGATCTCTTATGGATTGATCATGCAAGAATTAGAAAGAGGTGATTCTGGGATCAGATCTGCTGCATCGGTGCAGTCATCTCTGGTAATGTTCCCAATCTTTCAGTATGGATCAGAGGAGCATAGAAAGAAATATCTTCCCAAATTGGCAAGTGGTGAGTTCGTTGGTTCATTTGGGTTGACAGAGCCTGACCATGGTTCTAACCCGGGAGGAATGATCACCAACTATAAGGATATGGGCGACCATTATCTTTTGAATGGAGCTAAGATGTGGATCACTAATTCTCCTATTTGTGATGTGGCAGTTGTATGGGCAAAGAATGAAGAAGGCAGGATCCATGGTTTGATCGTAGAAAGAGGAATGGAAGGATTTACAACTCCAGAAACTCATGGAAAATGGTCTTTAAGAGCCTCCAGAACTGGTGAGTTAGTATTTGATAATGTAAAGGTTCCTAAAGCAAATCTTTTGCCGGGAAGGTCAGGATTGGGAGCACCTCTCTCTTGTCTTGACTCGGCTAGATATGGAATTGCCTGGGGCGCGATTGGAGCTGCCATGGATTGTTATGATTCTGCCTTGAACTATGCGAAAGAGCGTATTCAATTTGATAAGCCTATTGCTTCTTTCCAATTGGTGCAAAAGAAATTAGCTGAAATGCTAACTGAGATCACAAAAGCTCAATTGCTCGCCTTGCGATTAGGACAATTGAAAAATGAAGGGAAAGCAACAACTCAACAGATCTCGATGGCTAAAAGGAATAATAAAAAGATGGCCATTGATATCGCAAG
>JAUIGQ010000174.1 GCA_030429925.1 Bacteroidia bacterium
GCATCCACATTCTCTACAGCCTGATCACCTAATTTCATAATAGCGCCTTTACCATAGGTTTTCTCAAGCTTATCAATTGTAAGCTGAAGCGCTTTGATCTTTTCTTTACTTACTTCTTTCTTTTCTGACATATGATTTAGTATTCGGTCTAGTTGTTCAAAATTTGAGCGGTATGATCGTTCGTCTTCACTTTCTCAATGATCTTCTCGATCTTTCCTTCTTCATCAATAACAAAGGTCTTTCTGATAATTCCCATATACTCTCTTCCCATGAACTTCTTCAAACCCCATGCATCGAACTTCTCGATCACCTCCTTTTGTTCATCAGCTAATAAGGTAAATGGCAGATCGTACTTAGATATGAACTTCTGATGCTTTGCCTCTTTATCGGCACTCACACCAATTACTTCATACCCTTCTTTCTTCAGCTCGCTGTAATTGTCTCGCAAGTTGCAGGCTTGTTTCGTACATCCGGGGGTATCGTCTTTAGGGTAGAAATAAAGAACTACCTTCTTCCCTTTTAGGCTACTTAATTTGAATTCATTTCCATTCTGATCTTTGGATATAATCTCCGGAGCCAGATCCCCTTCTTTCAAATTTCCCATTAAATGACAATTATTTCGTCAAAACGACTATAAGTAAGTTATAATTATTTCCTGAAATAACAATATAAATAGAGAAGAAGTTTGCAATTATATAGCATTAATTTTGAAGGCCTATGAAGAAAGCTGAGAAAGTTGAATTTGTTATCAACAAGTTGGAAGAACTCTATCCTGAGACCCCCATTCCCTTGGACCATAGCGATGCATATACATTATTGATCGCGGTATTGTTATCTGCGCAATGTACTGACGAAAGGGTGAACCAAGTCACTCCGCACCTATTCAAAAAAGCGAAAGATGTTGAGGAAATGGCCCAATTAGAAGTTGAGGAGATCAAAGAGATCATTAGGCCTTGTGGCTTGTCTCCACAGAAATCAAAGGCAATTTCCGGACTTTCAAATATTTTGATAGAGAAGCACAATGGAGAGGTACCGGATAACTTTAAGGACCTGGAGGCCTTACCAGGAGTAGGACACAAAACTGCATCAGTGGTAATGTCTCAAGCGTTTGGATATCCGGCCTTCCCGGTAGACACGCATATTCATAGACTCATCTACAGATGGGGTTTATCCAATGGTAAAAATGTGGAACAAACAGAAAAGGACTGCAAAAGATTATTTCCAAAAGAATTGTGGAACAAGCTTCACTTGCAGATCATCTATTTTGGAAGGGAATATTGCAAGGCTCGGCCTCACGAACCAAGTACCTGTCCGATCTGCTCTAAAGTAGGCAGAGCTACTCTATTTAAATAAAAAAGAGAATATCCTAGTTTAGGATATTCTCAATAAAATCTACCTGAGTTGACTTTCTCACACTCAAAGCTTTTGAGTAGGCAAGAATATTATGCAGGCTTTCACTTGAGGGCTTATTCAACTTTGCCTCTTTTAGTTCATCAGCAAGGAGCTTATTCAAAGCCTCCTCTTCCTGATTTAGTTTTTTGAAATCGGAATTCGAAAAAGTAGAGTCGCTCATATACAGTCGTTTTTGTTTTCATTGTAAGTAAAACGACAAAGTGCGATTCTTATTGCATAAAGCCAAAAATTAATTCGACAAAGTCAATTTCTTCTTATCGACCATCTTCCTCAAATTGATCAATGCATAACGCATTCTTCCCAAAGCAGTATTGATACTGACGTTTGTCTTTTCAGCAATTTCTTTAAAACTAAGATCGAAATACATGCGCATCATCAACACCTCTTTTTGGTCTGCTGGCAAATGATGGATCAATTCTTTTACATCTGAAAGGATCTGGTCTTTAACCACTTGTTCTTCTACATTCAAACGATTGTCGGAGATAATATCGAATATATCGAACTTGTCGCCACCATTAGTAGTTGGATACTTTTGATTTCTTCTGAAATGATCTATAATAAGATTATGGGCAATCCTATTAACCCATGGAAGGAATTTGCCTTCTTCGTTATACTTTCCCCTCTTCAAGGTTCTAATGACCTTCATAAAGGTTTCCTGAAAGATATCGTTCGCAAGAACATCATCTTTGATCGTGTATAGGATGTAGGAATATACTCTGTCTTTATAGCGATTGAGCAGATGCTCAAAAGCAGATTCTTTCCCATTAAGATATTGTCTGATTAAGACCTTATCGCTCACCTGATTGGATTCCATAAACATATACAATTACAGCTTGTTAAAAGCAGATTAAAAAGTAATGTTTATTCTATAGGCGTGCCTCGGTTTTAGGTGTTCGAAAATTAAAAAACGACATTACGAACAGATTATTGTATAACTATTAAATCTTTATAGCGGAGACGAAAATACCAAAAAAAGCAGTTTATTTTTGTCAACGCCTTACAATTCTTATTATTTATGAATTCTAGCCTAGAAGATCTCGATCCAAAGAAACACATCCTCATCAAAGGAGCTAGAGTACATAATTTAAAGAACATCGACCTAGCTATCCCCCGCAATCAATTCGTTGTGATCACAGGATTATCAGGTTCGGGTAAGTCCTCTCTAGCCTTCAGTACCCTCTATGCAGAGGGACAGAGAAGATATGTAGAGAGTCTTTCTTCCTATGCCCGACAATTCCTTGGCAAGGTCGAAAAACCAGACGTAGATTATATCAAAGGAGTTGCACCGGCCATTGCTATAGAGCAAAAAGTGAGCAGCACAAATTCTCGATCTACGGTTGGCACTACCACAGAGATATACGACTATTTAAAGCTATTGTTCGCCAGAATTGGCAGAACCATTTCACCTAGCAGTGGAAAAGAGATCAAAAGAGATAGTATCCCTGATATTCTTAAGTACATACATTCTTTGAAAGAGGGAAGCAGGGTCTACCTCATCGCTGAAAAAGAATGGAAGTCAAAGGATGAGCACAAAAAAGAACTCACTTTACTAAATCAGCAAGGTTTTAGCAGATTATGGGTAGATGATGAGGCTAAGTTGATCGAAGACCTTCTTGATTCGAAGGATTTACCTAAAAAGTTAGAGCTCATCATTGACCGATTTGCTATTAACGAATCCATTGAAGAAGAGGAAAGCAGGATCGTAGATTCGATTGAAACGGCACTGTATGAAGGTAAGCAGAGCTGTAAGCTTGTCATTGAGATCGGGGAAAAACAAATAACAAAAGAGTTTTCTACATCTTTCGAAGAGGATGGGATCGAATTCATTGAACCATCGGTTCATCTATTCAGCTTCAACAATCCTCTGGGAGCATGTCCAAGGTGTGAAGGCTTTGGAAAGGTGATTGGAATTGATGAAGATCTGGTAATCCCCAATAAATCACTTTCTGTTTATCAAGATGCCATCGCTTGC
>JAUIGQ010000175.1 GCA_030429925.1 Bacteroidia bacterium
TGGAGTTGAATCCGGATGTGATACAATCCAACAACGTTTCGGCTTTGAAAGAGCTACTAGAGGATTGATCAGCTTAACTGCATCTCTTTTCTCTGTTCGGCAATCTTACCATTCTCCAAATATTCATTATAACTCATCAACTTATCCAACATTCCCGATGGTCCGATCTCAATGATCCTGTTGGCAACGGTTTGCGTGAAAGTGTGGTCATGAGAGGTGAAGAGAACATTCCCTTTGAAATCGATCAATGAATTGTTCAAAGCTGTGATAGACTCCAGATCAAGGTGATTGGTTGGGTCGTCCAAGATCAAAACATTTGCTTCAGCCATGATCATTTTAGAGATCATGCAGCGCATTTTCTCTCCTCCTGAAAGGACTTCAGCACTCTTGAGAACTTCTTCGCCTGAAAAGAGCATTTTGCCTAAGAAACCCCTAAGAAAGATCTCGTCTTTCTCTTGATCTCCATTGATATATTGTCCAAGCCAATCAACAAGGTTCTTTTTTGTCTTAAAGTAATCTGAATGGTCTGTTGGAAGATAGGCCATTTGAATGGTTTGTCCGAACTCAAAGGAACCGGAGGAAGGCTTAAGATTTCCATTCAATACTTCGAAGAAGGCAGTGACAATTCTAGGGTCTCCAATAAAAGCAACTTTATCACCTTTGTTCAATACGAAATCAAGATTGGAGAAGAGGGTTTCTCCATCTGGAGTGGTATAACTTAGGCCGTCCACTTTCAAGATCTGATTACCTACTTCTCTTTCCATTTTCCAAATGATCCCCGGGTATCTTCTAGAAGAAGGTTTGATCTCGTCAACATTGATCTTGTCCAATAATTTCTTTCTGCTGGTAGCTTGCTTTGATTTAGCAGCATTTGCACTAAACCTGGAAATAAACTCCTCTAATTCCTTCTTCTTTGCCTCGGCCTTCTTATTGGCAGATTGTCTTTGTCTTAACGCTAATTGAGAAGATTCGTACCAGAAAGTATAGTTTCCTGAGAAGGTGGTGAGTTTTCCAAAATCAATATCAACAATATGTGTACAAACTGTATCCAAGAAATGCCTATCATGGGATACAACGATCACTGTGTTTTTAAAATCCAATAAAAAGTCTTCTAACCAACTGATGGTCTTCACATCCAGATCATTGGTAGGCTCATCCAGGATAAGGATATCAGGATTACCAAAAAGTGCTTGAGCAAGCAATACCCTTACTTTTTGATTGGCACTAAGGTCCTTCATTAGATGCTGGTGTTCTGCCTCGGAAATGCCTAGTCCGCTTAATAAAGTTGCTGCGTCAGACTCTGCATTCCAACCTTCCATTTCTGCAAATTCCGCTTCCAACTCAGAGGCTTTGATACCATCTTCTTCACTAAAGTCGGGCTTTGCATAGAGGGCATCTTTCTCCACCATGATCTTCCACAGCTCTTTGTGTCCCATGATCACCGTATCGAGGACCTTGTTCTCATCAAATGCATAGTGATCCTGACTCAAGACAGCCATTCTTTTTCCGGGTTCCAAATGCACTCTTCCTGAATTAGGGGAGATATCTCCTGAAAGTATCTTCAAAAAGGTGGACTTTCCGGCTCCGTTGGCGCCTATTACTCCATAGCAATTATCTCCGTGGAATTTGATATTTACTTCATCAAACAGTACTCTTTTGCCGTATTGAAGGGATATGTTTTGTGCCTCGATCATATGCAGAATTTTGAGGCTGCAAAAGTAGTGATTAAAAGAGGATTAACTACCTGTTGGAATTGTCGATGTCAATGCTTAGTCTAAGTCCGAAATCCTTGTATTCATCATTGAGGAAACTAACATAAGCCTTGATATCTACAAAGAGGAAGATCTCTGTTAATCCGTAGCTGAATTCATAATAATGATCCTCAGCTTCGGTAAATAAATAAGCAGCTCCAACTTCCTCCTTCCATTGGGTAGTATTCAAAAGTGGAAGGTACTTCAATAAGATGAAGTTGTTTTTTATGTTGGTGTGTGCTTGCACATAGTAATCAGAGCTATTGAAAGAGTAGTAGGGAAGTAGTGCAAATGAATTGAGTTCAGAGCTCAGGCTAAGTTCAAACGGATTGACGTTAAATGCTTGGTAGTCGGCGAAGTACAGCTGATCGTTGTTGAGAAATTTACCCCCTTCGATCTTATAGCTTATTCTATCGATCAACCTGTAGGAGAAGCTTCTCTTGATCCCTGCCTTGATCTGGGTGAATTGTACATCAGAATCAAAAAGGTTTGGAACGCCTTGTCGGTAGCCTATATAGTACCTTGGACTAGAAGAGGACCTCTTGTACTTTTTCCCACCCCTGAACCTATAGTATCTATTGTCTTGATAGGCTATTTCCGCCTCTAATATTGCACTTTGATGTGAAGAAAGGATCTCTGGATCGGTAAGGGTTTCAAGATGTTCAGGTAGATTGTCTGTATATTTTTTCTTTCCAACTAGACTAAGTTTCTGATCTGAATTATTTTCCAACTCCTCTCTATCGTTGTATTGTCCGCCAAAGCTTAGCTCTATCTTCTCCCCAATATCAGATCTATGCTGCACTTCAACATAATTTCTCTGATAGTACTTTGGGTAATTCTGAACGAAGAGCAGGCTAGCAATAGTGTTACTGTATAGGTCCATAGCCAGTTCTCCATTAAAATCCTGACTAACACTTCCTCCATTAATGATAAGTTGTGAAGCGCTCTTCTTTCTATATTGATAGATGAAACTTCCTTCAGCTAACCATCTTTCCCTTGCAAAGGCATATCCTATTTTCGGTTCAAATCTATAGTAGATCCCTTCTCTTTTGTTCTTCTCAAATGATCCTAGCTTTTTTGTAATTGTATAGCCGTCAACCGTATTGAAATAACCATTAAAGCCCGATAACAAACCTCTGGGTCTGAGAAATACTGCTTTGTTCTCAGTATTGACCCTGCCACTGAAGAAAAGCAGATTGCCGAAAAAGCTTCTTTTCTCATTCACAATAGTATCTCCATTGTCAACCTTTTGAATAGAATCACTTTTAACATAGATGGACTTATCTCTGGCAGTTAATGGGATCTGACGATCAGCCTGCCAAAGACTATCATTGTCTGCCCTGGCGCTGTCGTCATAGACTATAGTTCTCTTGGTGCTCAACTCATAGCTACTAGTGGTATCTAACTCCGCTTCTCTTTCTGTTTGCTGCTGTTTGATCATTCTGTACAGCTTCAAACTTTCCATCTTCGTCAGCTCTTCCTTTTCAATCAACTCATTGATCTTTTGCTCCCTTTTCTCTTCCTTACTAAGCTTTATATCAGGCTTTCGCTCAGCGCTGACTTCTTCCGAATTCTCTTGCTCTTGCTCTTGTTCTTCCATCTTAAGAGAGGCAAATCTTTTGGCAT
>JAUIGQ010000176.1 GCA_030429925.1 Bacteroidia bacterium
TCGCTGCTTCATATTTCTTCTTCAATGCTGACTCTTTTGTTGCGGGAAGCTCGTAGAGACCACATACCTCCATGAAAATGAACTCATTTGAAAAGATATATAGGAGTAAGATAGACCAGATGATCAACCTCTTTCTAAGCTTTGATCTAAAGTATGCCAAGAGCAAGATAAGGATGAACCAAACCGTTGGTTCTAAAAGAAAATCTATAAGTTTTGAAAGATAAAAGAACATGTTCAGTCGATTTCAGCTGCTAAGTTAGCACCCTTTGCTATGCAATCACTTACTGAAATCCCTTTTAAATAGTTTCCACCTAGAAGGAAATCGGGATTCTCCTTTTGAAAATGGTCAATTGAGTTTAGGATCTCTCCATAACCCAGTTCATATTGCGGTATTGCTTTCTCCCACTTCAATACATTCCTCAACTCCGGTTCTCCTTTTACAATTCCAAGCTCTTTCAAAGACCCACATATACTCTCAACGATCTCCTCTTTTGTTTGACTCATCATTTCAGGGTTCCTATATCCACCGCTGATCACGGTTAAAAGAATGGATCCCTCAGGCGACTGATGAGGGAAGAAGTGACTGTTGAACAGCACTCCCAAAAAAGGAACATTTTCCGAACTTCTGCTGAGTATCCCAAATCTTGGGCCTTGAAGGAAATTCTCCTTTGAGTAACTAAGATGAGTTACGATTGCCGGCACATAATTGATCTTATTTAGAGCAGTATTCAATTCCTGGGCGAAGCTTGTTTTAGCCAGTTCAATGGAAGGAAGAGTGCTGATAACCTTCTCAGCTCTAAGTTCTTTTGATTTTTCTCCCTGTCTATAATGAATATGAAAAGCAGATTGGCCCTTTTCGATCCTTTCGATCTTTGAAGAATATTGTATATGCCCTTCAAGATAGTTTTCAGCGGTCGTGATCATCTGGCTCAAACCCTTTTTAAAACTAAAGATCTTCTGCTTTGGCGGTTGCCAACCCTTTCTGGAAATCTTTCTTTCCTTCAAGATCTTGGGCATCCCTCTCAATACACTACCTCCTTTGAGCTCTGCTTCCTTTAGAATAGCTAGACTATGATCAACACTCATCCTTTCAGGGTCACCTGCGTAAATACCGCTAACAAAAGGAGTGATCAGATCCTCGTATATCTGATTGTTGAACCGCCTTCTGCTAAAATCAGCCAGGCTTTCTTCCTGCCCATCTGTCTTACTTTTCTTAAAAGGTTCAGAAAGGATAGAGAGGAGGGTATTAAAGCCAAATAAATTAGATCGAAAGGCAGAACCAATACTTGAAGGGATCTCTTCAATTCTTCCATTCTTTAGAACAGCTCTTTTCTTTATTACTTCAGGATGAGCATAGATCAACTGGTCCCACAATTCCAACTTTTTTAAAAAGTCCTCCGTTTCCGGATTATTGATCAATACCGTATTGGGACCTTTTTCTAAAACAAAGTCTCCCTCGATCTTGCTTTGGATCTTTCCGCCACAATGAGCCGATGCTTCGAGAAGGATGAATTCTTTCCCTTTGCTTTTCAATTCTACAGCAGCAGAAAGTGCTGTGATCCCACCACCTAAAATTGCGATCATATGGTCATGGAAAATAGGCGAGTTTCAGGCTTCTTTCTAATTAGCCGGGCATCAAAGGCCATGCAGATGTTCCTAACAAAGGGTTTTCCCTCCTCTGTTACTTTCATTCCATTTTCATTCAGCTCAACCAACCCATCAGCTTGCATTTCCTCTAACCTGCTGACTGCCTCGTCAACACTTGGGTGGATCAATGCATCTGCTTCCCAGCTAGTTTCGAAGTGGCACATGATATTAAGTATGTGTTTCCTTAGGATGAGGTCTTCTGTGCTCAGTTCATGACCTCTAAAAATGGGGATCCTGTCTTCTTCAAGGATACGGTAGTAATCTTCTATGCTCTTTTCATTCTGTGCGAAGGCATACCAACTGTCGCTAATACTAGAAACACCCAACCCTATCATCAATTGAGTTTTGGAGGCAGTATATCCCATAAAGTTTCGATGCAGATTTTTTTCTTGCAGGGACTGATACATGCTGTCTTGTTCAAGAGCAAAATGGTCCATTCCTATTTCATGATATCCCGCCTTTATCAGCAATTCATAACCTCTTTCATAAAGGGCTCTCTTTTCGTCGTTCTTAGGGAGATTTTCTTCTGAAAAGCCTCTTTGTCCATTCCCTTTGATCCAAGGGACATGAGCATAACTGTAAAATGCGATCCTTTCGGGCATCAATTTCTTCACTTGTTCAATGGTGTCTTCAATGCTCTTGATACTCTGATAGGGGAGTCCGTATACCAGATCAAAGCTAATGGAGTCAAATCCATGCTTCCGACTTAGTTGGGTGGCGGTTTCTACATTTTCAAAGGGTTGGATCCGATTGATGGCTATCTGGACTTTTGGATCGAAATCTTGAATACCGTAACTCGCCCTCTTGAATCCTAAGTCAGCGAATACCTTAAGGTGCTCTTCCTTGGTGTTGTTGGGATGTCCTTCAAAGCTAAAACTGGCATTCTCTGCTATCTCCGCTAATTCAAAGATCGACTCGAGCAAAAACCTCAGATTTTCAGCCCCAAAGAAAGTAGGCGTGCCACCGCCTAAATGAAGTTCTTTGATCACTGGTTTATCTTCAAAGAGCTTCAAATAAAGCTTCCACTCTTTGATCAAGGCTTGAATATATGGATCTTCTACCCTATGGTTTTTAGTGATTCTCTTATTGCAGCCGCAAAAGGTGCAAAGGCTTTCACAAAAAGGTAGATGAATGTATAGGCTGATCCCTTCTGAACTGTTTGACTCATCAAAAGCTCTTCTCACAGTTTCAATCCAATTTTCATATTGAATTCCATCTTCATCCCAATAAGGAACAGTTGGGTAGGAGGTATATCTGGGTCCGGGTATATTGTATTTGGAGATCAAACTTTTCACTGCGTCAAAATTAAGCAGAATGCCCATCAATCCTTGACTGAATTGAGATTTATTCTGGTATATGTATATACACTTATTTTGCTCTAAGTAATTGGTATACAATTCTTTGAAATATTTTTTAACTTAGATTTGATTTTCTAAATGAAGACCTTTGATACACATATGTCCAAGATCACTTACTCTGAGAATGGAATCATCAGAGTTGAGATGAAGGAAGGGGTTGATCTGAAAGTAGAGCACCTTGAAGAAAATCTTATTGTGTACCAATCAATTATTGGTGAAGATAAAAGTGCTTTGTTCCTTTTGATCTTTGCACATCAGACCTTAGGTGATGCAAAGGTTAGAATTGCTTCTGCTGATCCAAGAAGATCATCCTTGAAAAGGGCAGAAGCCATGGT